>DAOVHN010000679.1 GCA_030671915.1 Pseudomonadota bacterium | reverse complement strand
CGGTGCCGGCCGGCCTGTCGGCGGAAGGATTGCCGCTGGGCCTGCAGCTGATCGGCAAACCCTTTGACGAGGAAACCGTGCTGCGCGCGGCGCGGAGCCTGGAGGAAGCGGCGGATTTCCAGGCGATGCCGGACTTCATTGCCGGCGGGTAACGGCGGATCAATGGACGAAAACACTCAACGGATAGCACAAAGATGACAATGCTAGAGGGTCGCACCGGCTCGTGGGAGGTCGTGATCGGCCTCGAAATCCACGCCCAGGTAATCTCCGAGGCCAAGCTGTTCAGCGGCGCCTCGACCGCTTTCGGCGCCGAGCCGAACAGCCAGGTCAGCACCGTCGACGCGGCGATGCCCGGCATGCTGCCGGTAGTCAATGCGCGTTGCCTGGAACAGGCGGTGCGCACGGGGCTGGCGCTGGGGGCCAGGATCAATCTGCATTCGGTCTTTGCACGCAAGAACTATTTCTATCCCGACCTTCCCCAGGGCTATCAGATCTCGCAGTTCGAAGAGCCGATCGTCGGCGAGGGCGAGGTGCTGGTCGATATGGAGGACGGCGTGACCAAGACCGTCGGCATCGAGCGGCTGCACCTGGAACAGGACGCCGGCAAATCGCTGCACGACCAGAGCCCGACGAAGAGCTTTATAGACCTCAACCGTTCCGGCGTGTCGCTGATGGAGATCGTCTCCAGGCCCGACATGCGTTCGGCCGAGGAAGCCTCGGCCTATGTTTCGAAGATGCGCTCCATCATGCGTTATATCGGATCCTGCGACGGCAACATGCAGGAAGGCTCGCTGCGCTGCGACGCCAACGTGTCGGTGCGCAAGCCGGGCGACGAGTTGGGCACGCGCTGCGAGATCAAGAACCTGAATTCGCTGCGCTTCCTGCGCCAGGCCATCGAGTACGAGGCCGCGCGCCAGGTCGAGATCATCGAGGATGGCGGCACGATCGCCCAGGAAACCCGCCTGTACGATTCCGGCAAGGGCGAGACACGGTCCATGCGCTCGAAGGAAGAGGCGCATGACTACCGCTATTTCCCCGACCCGGACCTGCTGCCGATCACCCTGACGCCGGAATTCGTCGAGGAACAGCGCGCCTTCCTGCCGGAACTGCCGGACGAGAAGAAGAATCGCTTCATCGCCGATTACGGCCTGTCGGTCTATGACGCCGGCGTGCTGGTCGCCGAGCGCGACACCGCCGATTTCTTCGAGGCGGTGGCGAAGGGCCGCGACGCCAAGCTGGCCGCCAACTGGGTCATCTCGGAACTGTTCGGGCGGCTCAACAAGGCCGGCAGGGATGTCACCGATTCGCCGGTTTCCGCCCATTCGCTGGGCGGGCTGATCGACCTGATCGCCGACGACACGATTTCCGGCTCGATCGCCAAGAAGGTGTTCGACGACATGTTCGAAACCGGCAAGGAGGCCGCCGACATTGTCGAGGAACAGGGCCTGAAACAGGTCACCGACACCGGTGCGATCGAGGGCATCATCGACCAGGTGCTGGCCGACAACCAGGATAAGGTCGAGCAGTATCGCGGCGGCAAGGACAAGCTGTTCGGCTTCTTCGTCGGCCAGACCATGCGCGCCAGCCAGGGCAAGGCCAACCCCAAGATGGTCAACGAACTGCTGCGCAAGAAGCTGGACGGATAGACCGGCGCGACCTCATACTTCGCGACATCCCTTTGGGGCCTCGTCAGCATGAGGAAACAATAAGGCCTACCTTCCGGCTAACCTTTATCCAACGAAAACTCACTCGCGATGTTTATCGCGCATACCCCGCGGATACATCTATCCTGTGCCTGTTCTCTATCGAATCTACACAAAAACCGCCGGAACCGCCCTCCCCCGCGCGGCGACCGCCGAT
>DAOVHN010000219.1 GCA_030671915.1 Pseudomonadota bacterium | reverse complement strand
TTCAATCGCAAGACGCTGGGCATTTCCAGCCTGGCGGATCTGACCCGGACGATCTGCGAGGCGGCGGCCATGGGGATCGGCCAACTGGGCGTCGATGCGCAATACCGGCCGCGCAACGATATCGAGGTGGACGGCCGCAAAATATGCGGCACCGGCGGCTTTTTCGACGGTGACACGCTGTTCTACCAGGGCACGCTGCTGATCGACATGGACCCGAGCCACATGGTCGCGGCCCTCAAGGTGCCGGCGGCGAAACTGAAAAAACGCAGCCTCGATTCCGCCGAACAGCGGGTTACCACGCTCAAGGCGCTGCTCGGCGACGATATGCCCTCGCTGCCCGTAATCCAGAATTCGCTGCTGGCGGGTTTCGCCGTGGGCCTTGGAATCGAGCCGGCATGGGGCCAGATCACGGCAGGCGAGGAACAGCGCGCCAGCGCCGCCTTCGACGACGAGATCGGCACCGACGAATTCGTCCACGAAATCGACGACCCCGGCGCCGGCGACAATGTGCTGACCGCCAGCCACGCGTGCCCCGGTGGCGCGGTGTCCTGTTATCTGCGGCTGGAGGGGCCGGGCGCACAGCGCATCCGCGAGGTGTTGTTCACCGGCGATTTCTTCGTGACCCCGCCACGCACGGTCTTCGATCTGGAGGCCTGCCTTCGCGGCGTCTCGGCGGACCAGGCCGGCGATGCGGTGGAGAAGTTTTTTGCCGAGGCCACGGTCGATCTGCTGACGATTATGCCGGCCGATTTCCGCGCCGTGCTGGAGAGCGCGATCGCGGCTGGATCATGAACAACATATCGCAATATCCGATCTTCGTGATCCAGCATACCTCGGGCGAGTTCCTCGGCCTGATGGAGGATCACCTCGAGGGAAGGGGCATCCGCTTCAACTATTTCCGGCCCTTCACGGCGGGCGGCGGCATCCCCGCCACCATGGAATTCAGCGCCGGACTAATCCTGCTGGGCGGCGGCCCCTGGGGCACGACGGGCGGCCGCGCCGTGCCGACGCTGACCGAGGAGCTGGTCCTTGCCCGCCAAGCCATCGAACTCGGCAAGCCGGTAGTGGGCATCGGGCTGGGGGCGCAGATCCTGGCCATCGCGGCGGGCGGTGGATCGGCGCCGTCGGACCTGACCTTCGAGGCCGGCGAGGCGACGCGTGCGCGCGACGACGCACTGGGCGGGTTCCTGCCGGAGCGCTTTCCGCTGGTGACCTTCATGCGCGACCGGCCGCTGTTGCCGCCCGATGCGCAAGTCTTGGCCACCGACATGCGTGGCGACACCGCCCTGTTTCGAACCCGGGGCAACAGCTTCGGATTCACCGGGCATCCGGGCGCCAAGGCCGGCATGGCGGAAGACCTGATCATGGAATTCGACGAACTGCCCGACAGTTTCGGCGAGACGCTGGACCGATTCCGTGGCATTCAGAAACCGCTTGAGGATTCGCTGGTCTACATCATGACCGGCCTGATACAAGCGACCGGCTGGATGCAGGCGGTTACGGGAGCACGGGCGGACGGCTGAATCGCCTGTCGCCACGGCAGGCGGGGGGGCATGGTAGATCGTCCGGAACAGACCAGCGGGCAGGATACGCGGCGCGGCTTTCTGGGCGGCGCGACCGATGATCGGCCGACGCTGGCCGCGATGCTGGTGCTTGGCGCGGTGTTCCTGCTGGCGCTTCAGGACGGGCTGATCAAGCTGGTGAATCCGGAGGTGTCGCTGTGGCAGTTCCAGGTGCTGCGCTCGTCGATGAATCTGGCGCTGCTGTTTCTGCTCAGCCGTGTCGTCTGGGGAACGGCGCCGCCCCGCCCGAAACGATTTTGGGCGGTCGCTCTGCGCAGCATGCTGCTGGTTGGCGCCATGATCCTGTTCTTTGGCGGCGTCCCCTTCCTGACCCTGGCTGAGATCGCGGCGGGGCTTTATGTTTTTCCGCTCTTCGCATCGATCTTGGCGGCGGTGGTCCTGCGCGAACGGCTGGGCCCGCGCCGCATCGTGGCGATCGCCGCCGGTTTCGCCGGCACCTTGCTTATCCTGAAGCCCGGCACCGAAAGCTTCGCGCTGGTCGGGCTGATGCCGGTCGGCGCCGGCCTGTGCTATGCCGCGCAGATCCTGGTGACGCGCCGTCTGTGCCGCGAGGAATCGCCGGTCACCCTGGCCCTTGGCGTCGCCATCACCTTCCTGGCCTTCGGCGCGGGCGGGCTGGTCGTATTCGCCCTGGTGGACGGTGGCGGGCTGGCCGCCGAATGGCCCTATCTGTTCACCGGTTGGCATGAGCCGGCGCCGTGGGTGCTGGCCATCGTCGTTGTCAGCTCGGTGTTGAACCTGACGGCCAATATCGGCCTGGCCAAGGCCTACCAGAGTGCCGAGGCGAGCTGGCTTGCGCCCTTCGATTATTCCTACATGATTTTCGCGACGTTCTGGGGTTTCGTCTTCTGGGGCGACACGCCCGGCGCGCTGACCCTGACTGGCATGGCCATGATCGCCACCGCCGGCGCCTTCGTAACCTGGCGAGAACGCGTCGCGGCGCGGAGCGGGCAGTAGGGCGAGACCCGGATAGTAATTATTTTTCAGCTCTTTCGGGCTAAAAATAACCCTGTTCATGCTCGGGTTATATAATAGTTGTCTTATTTAGACTATTCTAATATGATTATTGCCTTGTGGGGTTAGCGCCCTATATCGAATCCGTCAGACGCTGCTGGAAAACATAGGCTGGCGCTGGGGTATGGAAACGTTTTTGCCGGGAGATAAGGGCGAATGGCTGAGAAACTCATAATCGTTATGGCCAACAGCGATCCGCGCAACGGCGAGGAGTTGGGCGCGCCCATCTTCCAGGCGTCCGTCGCCGCGGCCATGGAATTCGAGGTCGAGGTGATCTGCACCGCGACCGCCGGCATACTGCTGAAGAAGGGCGTCGCCGATAAGCTGACCGTCAAGGAAGGCTCGCCGAAAACCGTCTACGATTTCATCAAGGACGCGCATGAGGCCGGGGTAAAATTTTTCACCTGCTCGCCGAACCTGGACCTGTTCGACATGACCGAGGAAGACCTGATCCCCGAATGCGAGGGCATCGTGGGCGGCGCCTACCTGATCGAACAGGTCATGGAAGACGACACCAAGGTTCTCACCTACTGACGGGGGCATTGGGGCGATGGGCCACACTAGCACCAGCCGCGTTCAGAGCTATATCGGCGACCCGGTTTCAGACGCGCCGGCGGTCGACCGCGACATGCTGGAAGAGGTCTTCCAGGATATCCAGGCCGACATCCGCTACGACCATGAACTGAACGGCTGCCTGAACTGCGGCATCTGCACCGCCACCTGCCCGGCGGCGCATTATTACGATTTCAGCCCGCGCGAGATCGTCCAGCTTCTCTGGACCGAGAATCTCGAGGGCATTTACGACGCCATGCAGGAAAAGATCTGGGCCTGCGCGCAGTGCTATACCTGCGCCGCGCGCTGCCCCTTCGGCAATTCGCCGGGCGGCCTGATCATGCTGATGCGCGAGGCCGCGATCAAGCATGGCATGCAGTCGGCCAAGGACGTGCTGCGCCCCTTCAGCCGCGTGATGCTGAAGCTGATCTCGACCGGCAACCAGTTGGCGCCGGACATGATCAATCCGGACCATTTCGCCGACTGGGGCCCCAATATCTCGAAGATCGACGCGCCGCTGAAGCTGCTGCGCAAGGCGGTCCCGGTGCCGACCATGCACACCACGGAAACGGCATGGCAGGTGAATCTGAAGACTTCCGTCGAGCTTTACACAATCTGGGAAATGACCGGAGTGCTCGACCAGCTTGAGACCATCGACGAGAACCTGTTCGACGTGATCTGCGACATCATGGACGAGAAACGCGAGGACTGGGATGACTGGATGGACGAGCAGGAAGACGAGGACGAATAATCAATTCCCGGCAAGGGAATAAGGGTTGACGGGAACGAGCGGAAAGACTGCCCGGCAGAGGCGGCTTTCGCTCCAGAGCGAGGAGTAGGGAACGATGACGACAGACAACGCCAACGGCGGTGGCGGTGAGCGATTCACCGGCCACGGATCCGAGTGGAACAATTCCAACCTGAGCAACCAGGATGCGCAGACCGCGACTTCCTGGGTCGAACAGAAGATCGACAAGCGCTCGATGCTGACCAACAAGGATCGCGTCGAGGATGTCCGCGACATCATGTGGCAGTTGGAAAAGGACGGCGAGATCGTCGTCCACCGCGTGACCGACGACCACCAGCCGGTCATGCACAAGACGCTCTATGGCTGGGACAAGAAGATCCCGACCAACCGCCTGTGGCACCATAAATCCTGCGGCCAGTGCGGCAATATCCCCGGCTATCCGACCTCGCTGTTGTGGCTGATGAACGAGCTTGGGCTGGAATATCTCGACGAGACCGACCAGACCTCCTGCACCGCCTGGAACTATCACGGCTCGGGCATCGGCAACCTGGAAAGCCTGGCCGCCGTGTTCCTGCGCAACTTCCACCAGGCCTATGTCGCGGCCAAGGCGGAAGGCAAGCCCGAGGGCTATTACTATCCGCTGGTCCATTGCGGCACGTCGTTCGGCAATTACAAGGAAGTGCGCGGCTATCTGCTGCATTCCGCCGAACTGCGCGAGCGGGTCAAGGTCATCCTGGCCAAGCTGGGCCGTCTTGTGGACGGCAAGCTGCTGATCCCCGAGGAAGTGGTGCATTATTCAGAATGGGTGCATGCCATGCGCCCGCAGATCAAGGAACGCCAGGTCATCGACTGCAGCAACCTGCGCGCCACCATCCATCCGGCCTGCCATGTCTACAAGATGGTGCCGGAAGACGTGATTTATGACGATGACGTACTGGACGGTAACCGCGTGGCGGTCTCCACCGGCATCGTCGAGGCGCTGGGCGCCCAGGCGATCGATTATTCGACCTGGTACGATTGTTGTGGCTTCGGCTTCCGCCACATCATTTCCGAGCGCGAGTTCACCCGCTCCTTCGCCATCGACCGCAAGATCCGCGTCGCGGTGGAGGAAGCCCGGGCCGACGTGATGATCGGCCACGATACCGGCTGCATCACCACGCTGGACAAGAACCAGTGGATCGCCAAGGCCACCGGCGACGCGGTGGAGCTTCCGGTCCTGGCCGACTGCCAGTTCGCCGCCCTGATGTGCGGCGCGCATCCCTATAAGATCGTCCAGATGCATTGGCATGCGTC
>DAOVHN010000710.1 GCA_030671915.1 Pseudomonadota bacterium | reverse complement strand
TGGTATGGCCAGAAAAAATATTTTTTCACGCTGCCCTGCTGCTGCCAGAGAAAGCAGGCAGCCTAACCTCACCCACCGCGGTGCGCAACCGGATGCAGGATGCCGCCGTCTTCCGCCCCGCGCACCGGCGCCGAAAGTCCCGCCGCGATCATCACGGAAACCAGCATCGCCAGCGACATGCGGTATGGGGTATCGCGGTCCATGAAGCCACGATACAGCCGAAAGTTGACCGCAACATGACCATGTATCGTTAACGGGGGCCGCGCTCAGCTCGCGCAGCCCGCGCTGAACAGGCAGATGGCCAGTTGCACGGGCGATGTAGCGACGTCAAAGACCAGCGCGAAGGGCAGGGCGAGGATCCAGGCCGGCCTCGGTTCGACCTCGCGCAGGGCGAGGTCGATCTCGACCACGGCGGAGCCGTCGAACGCCGGCGTGGCCGCGCGGTAGTAGAGGGCGCTGGACGGGTGGCCGGCGAATTCGAAGACCGCCGGGCCGTCGGGTCCCTCGGCGAACAGTGCCGTCAGCGCGGCGTCGTCGGCGAAGGCGAAACTCTCGACGCCCAGGTCGCCCGGCTGCACGCGCCGCACCGGCAGCGCGGTCCAGCCCGTTGGCGGGGCGGGGCAGGGGCCCTCGACATTGTCGGCGGTCAGGTTGAATTCGGGTTCGGCGGCCTTCGTCCGGTACAGTTTCGAAGCATCGGCGGCCCCGGTTTCGTACAGACCCGCCGGAAAGACGATGCTGTAGGCGGCGCCGGGGAACAGCATGGCCATGTTGTCCGAGCGTTCGGCCGGCGTCCCGACGACGCAGAGCCGCAGATTGCCGTCCGCCTCGCGCCAGGCCGCCGTTACCTCGGAGACCGAATCCATGCCCTGCGCCTCGTCGCCCCAGGGCCGGATATTCTGGGCGGTATTGTAGGTCGCGCAGCCCGACAGCGCCGGGGCCAATAGAAGCAGTCCCGTGAGCAGCACCTGAAATAGCGACCGTCCAGCCATGTCTGTTCCACCTCCTTCGTGGCGTACCCATTCAGTCTGCGCGGAAATCATGAACAAAGGGTTTGTGTCGCTGTTGCCGCCGCCCCACGGAAACTTTATTTCCTTCGGTCCGTGAAAGGATTACTCTCGACTTAATGGCGGTGCGGACAAAACCGTGGCACGGAGGAAACGGGAAAAATGGCCAAGGGCGGAAGAAAGAACAAGCAAGCTGGCGAGGCGCCGCGCAAGACCCGGCGCAAGGTGAAATCCTGGGAATGGGTGGTAATTGGCGGCGTTGTGATCCTTGCCGGTTGGCTGGGCTGGCAGTGGCAGTGGAACAAGGGCGTGGAAACGGCCTTCCTTGAACATGCGCACTCCGGCGAGGCGGCATTGGAGCAGGTGAAGGCCGGGCATGACGCCGGTGGCGGGCATATCGCCCCGGGGCAGCCCATCGGCTATCCGGAACGATTCCCGACATCGGGCCCGCACGACCAGAATTGGATCAATCCCGGTGTCTACGATACGGTGCAGCCACCAACGAAACTGGTGCATTCCGTCGAGCATGGCATGGTGGTGATCTATTACGACGCGCCGTCTTCGGAAGCGATGTCGATGCTCGAGGATTGGGCCGGCCTTTACAAGGGTCCCTGGAGCGGCGTCGTCGTTACCCCGGGCCCCGGGATCGGCGAGGAACTGGTCCTGACCGCCTGGAACCGGACGCTGCGCCTGAAGCCGTTCGAGGCCGCGTCGGCCGCCGCCTTCATCGACCGGTT
>DAOVHN010000761.1 GCA_030671915.1 Pseudomonadota bacterium | reverse complement strand
CCGTCTGATTTACACCACTAGCCGACGCGTCCCAAGACGGATATGTTGCGACTCCCCAAGGGCACGGCGAGAGGCCACGGCCCTGGCAAACAGGAGATGATTAAGCAATGATATTCCGATTGCCGGCTTTAATGGTTCTGGCGGCCGTTCTGATCGCGCCGTCGCTGGCCGGCGCGCAGACCATCGACAACAAGCTGAAGGACGTAAAAAAGCTTGCGCTTACCTTCGAACCCTTCGATGCAGACAGCGTAAAATGCGGCGTCGACGAGGGTCGGCTGACCCGTGCCATGGGGCGCGAGGCGAAAGCCATTCCCATCCGGTTCGACGGCTCCATCTATGTCTTCCAGGTGCGCGTGGCGACGCTGGCGCAGCCGACGATCTGTTTCACGTCCGCCGATATCGCCGTCTATCGCTTCGATAAGGTCCGGCTGACCGGCGACAAGCGCGACCTGCATGCCAAGGTCATCATTTGGGAAAGCGGCACGATCCTGGGCTCGGGTCCGAAGACCCACGGTCTCGATGTCAGCCGCACCATGGCAAAGCTAATGAAGGAATTCGTCGAGGACTGGCGCAAGGACAACGGCTGACGAGACAAGCCAAAAAGGAAATAGCGTGATGTTGAAAGTTGCGGTTTCGATGATCTTAGTGGGCGCGGTTCTCTCCGGCTGCCATGTAAGGCAGACTGTGCGAAGCAGCCCGCGGCCCGTATTTCAGCAACCGGCGCCCGTGTACCGGCAGCCGGCGCCCGTCTATCAACAGCCCGCGCCGGTCGGTGTACCCCCGGGCCACGGCGGCGTTCCGCCGGGCCTCGCCAAGAAAGGCGGGGTGCCCCCGGGCCTTGCCAAGAAGGGCTACCGGCCCGTGGGCTGGAGCTACGGCGCGCCGCCCTGGTACGGCCACGACAGGTACGGCAGGGGGCAATACTACCAGCCGCCCTATGGCGTCTACAGCAACACCTGTTACCGCGAGGATCTGGGAACGGCGCTTGGCGCGGTGGCCGGCGGCGTCGCCGGCTACCAGGTTGGCGGCGGCCACGGCAAGACGGCGGCGGTGATCGGCGGCACCATCATCGGCGCCCTGATCGGCGGCCATATCGGTCGCTCGATGGACGATGTCGACCAGAACTGCGTCGGTCAGATTCTGGAGCATGCGCCACCGAATCAGCCGATCACCTGGCAGGATCGCAGCGGCGGGGGGCAGTATCAACTGACGCCCTCGGAGGCATACCAGGATCGCCAGGGGCGTTACTGCCGCGAATACCAGTCGACGGCCACGATCGGTGGCCGGGTGCAGCAGACCTACGGCACGGCCTGCCGCCAGCCGGACGGCTCCTGGCAAATCATGAACTGACGATGCGGGACGATTGCGGTGTATCGAAGGGAAAGGCAGGGAAGGTGGGGATGAGAAAAATCGGTATATCTCTGTCGCTTGTCAGCAGCCTGTTTCTCGCTGGCTGCGGTGCGAGCGAGGATAATCTGGTCGAACCGACGGGAGACCGACTTGCCGAAATCAGTGCGATCATCGATGCAGTGGACTGGTCGAAGGCCGAAGCGCGGACTGTG
>DAOVHN010000651.1 GCA_030671915.1 Pseudomonadota bacterium | reverse complement strand
GGCGCCAAGGCTGGGAGGCGGCGATTGGCGGGACCGGTTGGCGTTCGCAAAACTAGGCCTGAGACTTAGATTGCTAGGCAAGACCGATATGCGTGAGTTCCTGCGCATCGTGAACATGAACGTCTTCGACCTGCTGAACGACGAGTTGGCCGACGAGCGCCTGAAGGGCGCGCTCGCTTTCGACGCGGTATTGGGCAGCAATTTCGGCCCGCGCTCGCCGGGCAGCGTGCTGACCTGGCTCTACCGGCTCGCCGGCGATATTGGTAATGGCGACGGGCTGGCGATTCCGCAAGGCGGCATGGGGGCGGTCGCCGAAGCGCTGGCCAATGCCGCGCGGTCCTTCGGCGCCGAGATCAGGACCGGTGCGCCGGTCGCGCGCATTGTCGTCGAGGACGATCGGGCATGCGGGGTCGAACTGGAAAGCGGTGAGACGGTCCGGGCCGGGCTGGTGGTTTCGAACGCCGATCCGAAGCGCACCTTCCTGTCGTTGGTCGGCGCGGGGCATCTCGATACCGGGTTCCTGCGCCGCCTGCGCGGCTTCCGCAGCAACGGTCTGGCCGCCAAGCTGAATCTCGTGCTGGACGGATTGCCCGAGTTCACGGGCCTCGACTCCGCGAACCTGGGCGGACGGCTGATCCTGGCGCCGGACATGGCCTATCTGGAGCGCGCCTTCGACCATGGCAAATACGGGGAATATTCGGCCGCGCCGGCGCTGGAGATTACCATCCCTACCCTGCATGACGGCACCCTCGCCGCCGGGGGCCGGCATGTGATGTCGGTGGTGGTCCAGTATGCACCTTACGCGTTGAAAGACGGCTGGGAGGCCGGCCGCGAGGCCTTCGCCGACCATGTCGTCAAGACGATCGCGACCCTTGCGCCGAATCTACCGGACCAGATCGTCGCCCGCGAGATGCTGGCCCCGCCGGATCTCGAGCGCGAATTCGGAATGACCGGCGGCCACTGGCATCACGGAGATCTGGCGGTCGACCAGATGCTGATGCTGCGCCCCGTCCCCGGCTTTGCGCAATATGCCTCGCCGGTTCCGGGCCTCTATCTGTGCGGCGCCGGCACGCATCCCGGTGGCGGCGTAATGGGCGCGGCCGGCATGAACGCGGCAAAGAGAATTCTTGCGATGGAGGCGCCGTCATGACCAATCACGCGCTTGCTCCCTATCAGGCCGCCCTGCTGACCACGCCGTTCCATTCAAGGCTGGCGCCCCTTGTCCTGGCCAACGACTGGCTGCGTTGGGGCGGCTATACGACCGTCAACTGTTTCTCCGGGGTCGCGACCGAATATTTCGCGATCCGCAATTCCGCGACCCTCTACGATATCTCGCCCATGCGGAAGTACCGCATCGCCGGGCCCGACGCCGTGGCTTATATGAACCGACTGCTGACCCGCGACGCCGCGAAAATCCGGCCGGGCCGCGCGGCCTATGCGGTGTGGTGCGACGATGGCGGCAAGGTGATCGACGACGGCACGGTCTTCCGCTTCGCCGAGACCGAATTCCGGCTGAATTCGCAGGAGCACCAGCAATGCTGGCTGGAGGACTCGGGCCTGGGCTTCGATGTGATTGTCGAGGATGTCAGCGAGGCCATTGCCGGGCTGGCGCTGCAAGGCCCGCTCTCCTGCACCGTGCTGAAACAGCTTGGGCTGGACGGCGTCGCCGACCTGAAACCCTTCGATATCGCGGAATACCCCTTCGAGGGCGGCGCGCTGACCGTCACCCGCACCGGCTTTACCGGCGATCTGGGCTACGAGCTGTGGGTCGCGCCGGAACTGGCTGAGACACTATGGGACCGGCTGATGGAGGTCGACAGCCTGTACCGGGTGGTGCCCGTGGGGTCGAAGGCGGTCGACATGGCGCGCATCGAGGCCGGTTTCATCCAGACCAACACCGACTTCATGGCCGCCGAGACAGTTGCGCACATAAGCCGCCGGCGGTCACCCTTCGAGCTCGGCCTG
>DAOVHN010000479.1 GCA_030671915.1 Pseudomonadota bacterium | reverse complement strand
TCGTCGCCAAGCGCTGCGCGATATGCCGCCTCGGCCGGGCTGGCCCGACCGGCGAAATCATGGATAAAGGCTTCATGCAGCTGGCGCAGCATCCCGAACCCGCTTTCGTGGTCCAGCGGTGCCAGCGCGGCGACCGCGCCGGCGGTCTCATTGGCGCCGGCAAGGGCCCAGGCAAGCGCGAGCGGGACCGAATAACGGGCCAGGTCTTCCCGCTGTATTGATTCCAGCCGCTGCAACGCACCCGCGAAATCCTCCTTGTTGACCGATTCGGCGGCAAGCAAAAGCTGCGCCGTCGAGATCTTCACGCCGGATTCTTCCAGCTTGCGGGCCATGCGCAACGCCGTATCGAACTCGCCAGCTTCCAGCGACAGGAAAAATGTGCGGCGCATCAGCCTGACATTGTCGGGGAAATCGTCCAGCGCGCGACCGAATGCGACAGCGGCCCGCGCATAATCCTTCTGCCGTTCGGCGAAACGCCCGGCAAGATAATTTCCGTAAGGCGAACGCTGCCCGATCGGCTCAACGACATTGATTTGCCGCGGCGGCTCTTCCGTAATCGCTGTATCCGCGTCACCCGAATTGTCCTGCGTGCAGCCGGCGATTAACAACGCCGCGACAATCGCGGCGCACCAGCCGTTCAGGCGACGTGACAAATTATATGCGGACCGGCCTGCAAGCCTCATCGTGATACCCCTGTATGAGAATCGGCGGGCGAACAGTACATTTCCGCCGCTGCTACGTCCAGCGGAGCAAACCCGGCGCCATGAAGGTGGAATACTACATCCCGGAATAGGCGGGCCCGCCGCCGCCTTCGGGCACGACCCAGTCGATATTTTGCGTCGGGTCCTTGATATCGCAGGTCTTGCAATGGACGCAGTTCTGCGCGTTGATCTGCAGCTTCGGCGCGGCGTCGCCCTCTGTCACGATCTCGTAGACGCCGGCCGGGCAGTAGCGCTGTTCGGGCGCGTCGTAGCGCTCCAGGTTTACCGTAATCGGCACCGATGCATCCTTCAGCGTCAAATGGGCCGGCTGGTCTTCCTCGTGGCTGGTGTTGGAAAAGGCTACGTTGGTCAACCGGTCGAAGCTGATGACGCCGTCGGGCTTGGGATAATCGATGGCCCGGCAAGCCGATTTCGGCAGCAATTTGTCATGGTCGGAATGCTGGCGGAAGGTCCAGGGCGCCCTGCCGCGGAACAGGTAGGTATCAAGGGCCGACCACAGCAGCCCGATCCACCGCCCGCGGGTGAAGGCGGGCCGAATATTGCGCGACTTGTAAAGATCGCTCCAGACCCATGTCTGTTTCAGCTTGTCCGGATAGGCGGTGACCTCGCGCGGGCCGTCTTCCGCGACCAGCGCCTCGAACACCGCCTCGGCCGCCGTAATGCCCGACTTGATCGCGGTGTGCGAGCCCTTGATTTTCGGCACGTCCATAAAGCCCGCGGTATCGCCGACCAGCAGCCCGCCAGGGAAGGTGAGTTTCGGGATCGACTGGAAGCCGCCCTCGCTGAGCGCCCGCGCGCCATATTCGATGCGCCGCCCGCCCTCGAAGGTGGGCCGGATAGCGGGATGATGCTTGAAGCGCTGGAATTCAAGATAGGGGCTGATATAGGGGTTTTCGTAATCCAGCCCGACCACGAAACCGACCGCCACCTGATTGTTTTCCAGGTGATAGATGAACGAGCCGCCATAGGTGCGGCTGTCCAGCGGCCAGCCGATGCTGTGCATGATGGCGCCCGGTTTGTGTTTGGCCGGGTCGACCTCCCACAGCTCCTTGATGCCGATGCCGTAGGTCTGCGGGTCGCAATCGCGGCGCAAGTCGAATTTCTCGAACAGCGTCTTGGTCAGCGAGCCGCGGCAGCCTTCGGCGAAGATCGTCTGGCGGGCATGCAATTCCATACCGGGCTGGTAGTTCGGCCCCTGCTCGCCGGTTTTGGTGACGCCCATGTCGCCGGTCGCCACGCCCTTGACCGAACCGTCCTCGTTGTAGAGGACCTCGGCCGCCGCGAAACCGGGATAGACCTCGACCTCCAGCGCCTCGGCCTGTTCGCCCAGCCAGCGCACGACATTGCCCAGGCTGACGATGTAATTGCCGTGATTGTGCATCTGCGGCGGCGTCGGCAGGCGGTACGCCTTCGATGCAGTCATATACAGGAAGCTGTCCTTGCCGGCGGGCGTGTTCAGGGGGGCGCCCTTTTCCTTCCAGTCGGGGATCAGTTCGGTCAGCGCGACGGGGTCCATTATCGCGCCCGACAGGATATGCGCGCCGACCTCCGCGCCCTTTTCCAGGACGCAAACGCTCAGATCCTGGCCCTTTTCCGTGCAAAGCTGCTTCAGCCGGATCGCCGCGGCCAGCCCGGACGGGCCCGCGCCGACGATCACGACATCGAATTCCATGGATTCGCGTTCCATACCCAAAACCTCCTGTCCAACTGAGGACGATACCTATAACACCGCCGAAATGATTTCCAGAACCAATGCGGCTGATATTAGTATGACAGCGGCCTCGTAAGGAGCGGCGGGCAATAGTGCGAACGGAGATGATGCAATGACCGACCGGCGGCGGAAACTGGCCGCGCTGGACTGGATGGTGGCGATGGGCGCGGACGAGGCCATCGGCGAGGAGCCGATTGACCGCCGCAAGACCGCGCAGGCCACGCCGGAACCAGCGCCCGCGCCAGAGCCCGAGCCGCTCAGAGCTTCCACGTCAGCGCCACGCGCCCCCGGCCCGGATGCGCCGCTGGCGCCGGCCCAGGGTGCGGCGGATGCGCGCGAGGTGGCGGCGGCTGCCGCCAACCTCGACTCGCTGCGCGCGGCGCTGGAGAAGTTCGAGGGCTGCGCCCTGAAGCAGACCGCGACCAACCTGGTCTTCGCGCGCGGCACTCCGGATGC
>DAOVHN010000275.1 GCA_030671915.1 Pseudomonadota bacterium | reverse complement strand
TGTGTTTTTTTACAAATGGGACCGCCATATCTAGTAATTTGGGCAACGGCGCGAGTGCCCTTGAGGTGACGATATCCACCTGAAAAGACTCGATTTCCTCGATCCTTCCGTTGTGAATGGTGACCGATGCGCCGGTCTCCCGCGCGGCCTCCCGAAGAAAGGCACATTTTTTTCGATCGGACTCGATCAGATGGACTTTTTTGACCCCGCAGATGGCAAGAACAAGCCCGGGGAAGCCCGCGCCGCTCCCGAGGTCGACCAGGCCGGCGGCGCCATCGGGAATCAGCGGCAGCAGTTGGGCGGAATCCAGCATATGCCGCCGCCACAAATCTTCGACTGTCCCACGCCCGACCAGATTGATCCGCCGGTTCCATTTTTCCAGCAATTCCGCGTAACGCTCCAGCCGTGCCAGTGTTTCACGTGAAACATTGGCCTGCCGTGCAAATTCGTCAGGTGTCATGGGGCTGGGCATGAATTTACGGTGTGCCGTGAGATCGTGCCGCTGGTTCACCGGCTCCTCGCCTCGCCCCGCTTCACATGGCGCAGCAGAGCCACCAGGGCCGCCGGGGTCACGCCGGAAATGCGCGAGGCAGCGCCCAGCGTCTCCGGCTGCGCGCTGGCCAGCTTCTGGCGCGCCTCGTTGGACAGCCCGCCGATCGCTTCGTAATCGAGACTACGCGGCAGCGCCAACTCTTCGTCGCGGCGGAAGGCGTCGATATCGGCCTCCTGGCGCTCCAGATAAGAGGCATAGAGCCCTTCCGTTTCGATTTGCCCGCCGATATCGGCGGGAATCGACCGCAGCTCGGGCCAAACGGCGGACAGCCGCGCCAGATCCAGCCCGGGCCGCCCCAGCAGCTCATGCACGTTGCGCACCCGGCCGTCGCGGTTTATCTGGATATCCTGCTTGGCCAGCGCGTTCGGGCTGGCGGACAGCGAGCGCACCAGCGCCCGCGCCTCATCCAGCGCCGCCGCCTTCCCGGCCCATGCGGCGCGCCGCGCCGGCCCGATGCAGCCCGCCCGCTCCCCCAGCGACGTTAACCGCTGGTCCGCATTGTCCGAACGCAGCCGCAGCCGGTACTCGGCCCGCGAGGTAAACATCCGGTAGGGCTCGTTGACCCCGTGATTGACCAAATCGTCGATCAGCACGCCGATATAGGCATCTGCGCGGTCCAGCAGGAACGGCGCGCCGCCGCCGGCCGCCAGCGCCGCGTTGATACCGGCCATCAGCCCCTGGGCGCCGGCCTCTTCATAGCCCGTCGTGCCATTGATCTGGCCGGCGAAATAAAGCCCGGGGATGCGCCGGGTCTCCAGCGTCGAATAAAGTTCTCGCGGGTCCACATAGTCATATTCTATGGCATAGCCGGGCCGGATGATTTCTGCCCTTTCCAGGCCCGGAATGGTCTTCAGCATCTCCACCTGCACTTCGCGCGGCAAGGCCGTCGAAATGCCGTTGGGATAAACGGTGTGGTCCTCCAGCCCCTCCGGCTCCAGGAATATCTGGTGGCGGTCGCGCTCCGCGAAGCGCACCACCTTGTCCTCGATCGACGGGCAATAGCGCGGCCCCGTCCCCACGATCCGCCCGGAATAGACTGGCGTGCGGTCCAGGTTGGCGCGGATGATGTCGTGGCTGGCGGCCGTGGTGCCGGTGATATGGCAAACCGTCTGCGGCACGGTGACGCGTTCAGTCAGTGTGGAGAAAGGTACTGGCGGGTCGTCGCCTTCCTGCACCTCCAGCCCGGACCAGTCGATGGTGCGCCCGTCCAGCCGCGGCGGGGTGCCGGTCTTCAGCCGGCCCAACTCGAAGCCGAAGCGCTCCAGCGTCGCCGACAGCCCATGGGATGCCGCGTCGCCCACGCGCCCGGCTGGCGTCGTCTCCTCGCCCATATGTATAAGGCCACGCAGGAAGGTGCCGGTCGTCAGCACCACGCGCGGCGCGGCAAGGCGCTCGCCCTCGGCCGTTACGATGCCGGCTATGCGGCCCTCGTCGTCCAGCCATAAATCCTCGACCGCCGCCGCGCGAATTTCCAGTTTACTCTGGTCCGCCAGCTCCGTCTGCATCGCCGCGCGATAAAGCGAGCGGTCCGCCTGCGCGCGCGGGCCCCAGACGGCGGGCCCCTTGCTGCGGTTCAGGACACGAAACTGTATGCCGGCCCGGTCGATGACGCGCCCCATGACGCCGTCCAGCGCGTCGATCTCGCGAACCAGATGCCCCTTGCCCAGCCCGCCGATAGCCGGGTTGCAGGACATTTCGCCGATCGTCTCGAGCCGGTGCGTCGCCAGCAATGTGCGCGCACCGGCGCGCGCGGCCGCCGCGGCAGCCTCGCAGCCCGCATGCCCGCCACCAACCACGATGACGTCCCAATTATCCCGGTGCGCTGTGTTCATAGGGCGAGTAGATAGGCGCGGTGGGCCCGGCTGTCAAAGGCGTTGGCGATGTTTCACGTGAAACATCGGACCCGGAGACTCGCGATCCGCACTCACCATCTACCCCGCATGTACGCCCCACATGCCTGTTCCATACCTTAAATATACACCCGGCCTACACCTTATCTGCATCTTTTGCCGGTCATTTTCCGATACAGAAGTCCCGAAAGATAACGTCCAGCAGGTCTTCCACATCCACCCTGCCGGTGATCCGGCCCAGTGCCCGTGTCGCCAGGCGCAGGTCTTCCGCCGCCAGTTCGGGCAGCGCCGCCTCCAGCGAGCGGCGAAGCGCCCCCAGGCAATCCCCCAGCGCCTCGCGATGGCGCGCCCTGGTCAGGGCCGGCTGGCCCGCCAGCCCGATCCTGTCGCGCACGATCGCCTCCAGGCCGTCAAGGAAGGTGTCGATTCCCTTGCCTGTTTTTACGGAAATCGCATAGACGCCCAGATTCGGCCCCTCGGGCTTAATAACCGGTGCGCCCAGGTCGGCCTTGTTCAGGACCAATATCGTCGACTCGTCGACCATGTCCGCAACATCCCGGAATCCGGCCACGTCCCGGCCATCGACGACCAGCACTCGCAGATCCGCAGCCTCCGCGCGACGCCTGGCGCGGCGCACGCCTTCTTCCTCAATGCTGTCGGCGGCTTCCCGAAGACCCGCTGTGTCGGCCAGAACGACAGGATACCCACCCAGATCCATCATCACATCGATGACGTCACGCGTGGTGCCAGGGCGCTCCGAGACAATGGCCGCATCGCGTCGCGCCAGGCGATTAAGCAAGCTCGACTTTCCCGCGTTCGGCGGCCCAACGATGGCGATGTCCAGCCCCTGCCGCAATCGCTCTCCGCGGCGGGAATCATCAAGATGTTGAATAATAGAATCTACTAGCCACGATATTTCGTGGGTCACTTGCTGCGATATCTCTTCAGGAAGCTCCTCGTCCGGGAAATCGATATAGGCCTCGAAATGCGCCGTGGCGCCAACAAGCTTGTCTCGCCAGCCATCATACAGCCGTCCCAGACCCCCTTCCGCCTGCCGGAGCGCCTGGCGCCGTTGCGCCTCGGTCTCGGCGGCGATCAGATCGGCGATGCCCTCGGCCTCCGTCAGGTCCATTTTCCCGGCCAGAAAGGCACGCCGGGTAAACTCCCCCGGCTCCGCCAGCCGCAGCCCGGGCCGCGCTGCAAGCACCCTTAACATCGCGGCCATTACCGCGGGGCCGCCATGAACATGGAATTCCGCCAGGTCCTCCCCGCTATAGCTGTTGGGGCCGGGAAACCAGACCGCGATCCCGTCGTCCAGCGGCCCGCCCTGTTCCGGATCCACGAGCGCCGCTCGCGCCGCCATGCGGGCCTGTGGCAAGTCCCTGCCGCCGGTCAAAGCCCGCAGGGCCGCGCCCGATTCGGGCCCGGAAACCCGGAAAACGGCGATTCCCGCCGGGCCGGGGCCGCTGGAAAGCGCGTAAATCGTATCAACCATCGGCCATCCTGCCAATAACCGCCCCAAATGAGGGCCCAACCCGATATAGCCCGTGACACCCGCCGTTTTGACCATTATTTCTGTGCCGGGTCTTGCAAGGCCGGTTTTTTGCCCCATTGTCGCTGCCGGGCGCGGCGCATCGTTGCGGCACCAAGGATATAACAAAAGAGTCTGCGGCAGCGGGCAAAGAGCGGAGACATTATGACAGGAAATCTCCTCGCGGGAGAGACCAGCCCCTATTTACTTCAGCACCGGGACAACCCGGTGAACTGGACACCTTGGGGCGAGGCGGCGCTGGCGCGCGCGCGCGCGGAAAACAAGCCTATTCTGCTGTCGGTCGGCTATGCCGCCTGCCACTGGTGCCACGTGATGGCCCATGAAAGCTTCGAAAACCCGGAAGTCGCGGCGCTGATGAACGAATTGTTTGTCAATATCAAGGTGGACCGCGAGGAACGGCCGGACCTGGATGCGATCTACCAGGCCTCTCTCGCCATGATGGGCGAACAGGGCGGCTGGCCGCTCACCATGTTCCTGACCCCGGACGGAGAGCCGTTCTGGGGCGGCACCTATTTCCCGCCGGAGCCGCG
>DAOVHN010000005.1 GCA_030671915.1 Pseudomonadota bacterium | reverse complement strand
GACAGACATGCCGATGCCATTGTCGCGCACCTGGAATACAATATCGCCGGTGGGCTCGTCGATCCGGGCGCCGATCGATATGCTGCCGCCGCATCCGGTGAATTTGACTGCGTTGGACAGCAGATTGATGAGGATTTGCTTCATCTTTCGACTGTCGCAAAAAAGAATCTGCGTTTCGGGCGGCAGACTTACCGTAATCCCCAAACCGTTCGCCTCTGCTTGCTCTTGAATCAGCACCCTCGAAGATTCGATCAATTCACCGACCGGAACACTATCCTCGTCGAGTTTTATTTGCCCGGCATCGATGCGCGCGACATCCAGGATATCGCTGATGATTTCGAGAAGATGCTCGCCGCTTCGATGGATATCGTCGGCGTACTCGACGTATTTTTCGACCCCGACTGTTCCCAGAACCTGGCTTCGAATCACTTCCGAAAATCCGAGGATGGCGTTGAGCGGCGTACGCAATTCGTGGCTCATATTCGCCAGAAATTCGGACTTGGCGCGGCTGGCCGATTCGGCTTCTTCCTTCGCGGCGAGCAGCAAATCTTGCGCCTGCTTACGCTCGGTGATGTCGCGCAGCAGGACCGTAAATACCGTTTCGCCATCAAGCTGCAGCTTGGAGACCGAGGCTTCCACCGGAAAGACCGTGCCGTCCTTTGCCTGTGCTCTGACTTCCTGGCGGGTGTTCATTAAGCGGCTGGTATCTGGCGACCTAAGGAATTTGCCGACATGTTCCCGGTGGATTTTGCGGGCAGCCGGCGGCATCAAAACGTCTATCGATTTGCCCAGGACGTCAGCCGCTGTATATCCGAAGGTTCTCTCCGCGCCGTCACTGAACAGTGTGATGTGTTGCGACCCGTCTGTCACGATTACAGCTTCCGGCGATATCCGCAAGATCCCCGACAGCCTGGCCTCACTATCGCGCAATTCGCGCTCGGCGCGTTTGCGCTCCGTTATGTCGTGGCCGGTGATCAAAAGGCGCGGTTTTCCGTCCAAAGGCACCGTTTCGCCGGACACCAGCATGTCCCGGACATCGCCCTCGCGGCTGCACTGCCGCGCCTCAAAATTTCTGACCCGGCCATCTGCCCGCAGCAATTCGATAAACCGGCGTCGATCCGACTGGTCCGCCCAAATGCCGAGATCCTGCACGCTCATGCCGATCACCTCTTCACGTGTCCAGCCGAAAGTCTCCTGCCATTTCTCGTTTACATCGATAAGGGCGCCATCGTCGATTTCGGCAATCGCCGTCGAGCCGGGACTGAATTGAAATGCCCTCGAAAAACGTTGTTCGGACTGACGCAGTGCCTCTTCTTCTTTCTTGAGCTGGGTAATATCGGCGTGGATGCTGATGATCCCGCCACTCTTGGTCCGATGATTGGAAACCAGAACCGATCGGCCGTCGCTCAACGCAATCTCAAAGGGTTCGCGTCCTATCCTGCGGGCCGCCAAGCTTTGCTCTACCCACTCGTTTTTGCCCTTGATAGCAGTGTTATAGCCGCCTGCCTCCGCGAGTTGCCGGATAATCCGCTCGAACGAAACCCCGCTATCCAGCACGGGCGTCAACCAGGGATAAAGACGCATATAGGAGCCGTTCCAAAACAGCAGCCTGTCGTCGCGATCATATTGGGCAAGACCAACGGGGAGGCTTTCGACTGCATCGACAAGTTGCTGATAGCTTGTGCCGGCCTTTCGTTCGGCCTGAATCAGCGCCGTGACCTGCGTCCCGATCCCGCGGTAGCCCTGAAAATCCCCTTCCTTGTCAAACAACGGATCGCCGTCGATTCTCACGTAGCGCCGACCCGAAGGCGTTTCGACATCGTATATGAATTCACGTATCGGTCGGTGGACACGCAAGTCCGCCAGATGAGCCTTCAACTTGGCGCTATCGGTCGAGGAGGCCACATAGTCTTCGCGCTGCTTTTCGATAAAGAATGCCGGATCGACGCCCAAGATCCAGCGCACCCGATCCGAAAGATAAATGATTCGAAAGTCCGAATCCATCTCCCACAGCCAGTCGGATGCGAGTCGCGCAAGGTCGCCGCATTGCCGTTCCCATTCGCGGTCCGCCAAGGCCACGTCGCTGAGCTGCGAGGGTTTTCGGCTGTTCCCAACCACTTTCATTTACGCCGTTCGTTGTTGTCGCAAGGCGAAGTATCAGCGCTGCCGGTCATGCCCCCCGGACCGGAGCGCGCCACAAAAAAATTAGCCCTATAACGCTTAATTCTTTGATAGCATATACGCGCAATACCACCATGGTATGGCCTGAAAGGCAACACCTGTCCATTCGGTCATAATTATAATGGCGGGATTGGCGACCCCGGCAAGACTCGAACTTGCAACCTGCGGATTAGAAGTCCGCTGCTCTATCCGGTTGAGCTACGGGGCCGGCGAAAACGCGATGGGAGCGTCAATGCGTCCAGGACTGTCTTCGGCCATGTGAAAAATTCTCGGCATAAATCTTGGGCCGGAACTTCCGCTCCTTCGGCGCGGCGACGCTATAATCATGTCCATGCCGTTCCGCGTAGGCCACAGCTTCCTCGACGGTGGCAAAGCGTAACCGGACCTGGCGCCCGGTATCGGCCGACCCGCTCCAACCCATAAGCGGGTCGGGCGTCAGGGCATCCTCCGGCTCGAACTCGAGCACCCAGCCTTCGTCCTTCGCCATTCCCGACTGCATGGCGGTCTTGGCGGGCTTGTAGATGCGTGCGCGCATGGCGGTGCCTTCCTCGCGAAATCGAAAATAAACTGGTCGGGGCGACTGGATTCGAACCAGCGACATCCTGCTCCCAAAGCAGGCACTCTACCAGGCTGAGCTACACCCCGCGCGGCTGGAAAATAGGGCTTGGCGGACCAGAATGCAACTTCTGTCGTGCCGACGGTATTACGGTTAATCCGGCATTAACGAAAAGACGATATGATCGGCCGTGGAATTAACCCCGACCCGTTGAAGGCAACCGAAAGAGATCGTTCCATGTCCCGCCTGTCGCCACTCCTGCTCGCCCTTCCTCTTCTGGCCGCCACCGCCGTTGCGCCCGCGGCGGCCGACGAATCCATGGCCTGCGGCAAGCGCGACGAAATGCTTGGCCATCTGTCCGGCAAGTACAGCGAAGAGCCGGTCGCCATGGGCCTCGCCACCAACGGATCCCTGGTCGAGGTTCTGGCATCGAGCGCCGGCGGCAGCTTCACCATCGTCTACACGACGCCCGACGGCCTGACCTGCATGATGGCGGCCGGCAGTAACTGGGAAATCATCAAGCAGCAGCTGGCCGATATAAAGGCTTAATGCCTTGGGGGAGTTTCCCCCTACTCGGCACTCTTCCTGGGCAGTTCCACGCGGTCGCCGGGACCGATGCCAAGCCCTGCGGCCGTGCCGCCGTTCAGCTCCAGCACGTAACGCACCGACCCGCGCGAGGAGACCGCCTCCAGCGAATGGGGAGTAGTGCGCTCGGCAATGCTTTCGATCTCGCCGTCGGACTTGATGAACAGCATGTCCAGCGGGATGTAGGTGTTCTTCATCCACATCGAGGCGCGGCCGTAACGGGGGCCGAAATCGAACAGCATGCCGGCGTCCCTCGCCATCTCTCGCCGGAACATCAGGCCCTGGCTGCGCTGATCGGGCGTCGACGCCAGCTCGACGTTGAATTCATGCCGGTCGGCGTCGGTGACGATCACCAGGCCGGTGCTTTCGAATTTGGCCAGCAGGCCTCCCGCGGACGCGGTGCCGGCAGCCAGCAAGCCGAACAGCAGGACGAGTGGGAACAGTCTTTTCATGCCCCAAGAATACACTGGCGCAACGGCGCTTGCCAATCGATTACGGACAAGCCGTGTTCGCGGCTAACCTACAGCTCGGGGAGGGTTATATTTTCCACGCCCCGGTTTGCATCATCCGTCCGCCGCGCTAACATCGGGCCTGAGATTCACGAACCGGGGGATTCCGCCATGACCGACGCCGCCGCGCGCAAACCCATGCCTTTACCGAGCCAGTGGCCAGTCGTCATCTGCGGCGTGCTGGCCGTCTCCTGGGGTGTGGGCTATCTGGCCGGGTTCGGATGGCGGTTCGGCGCGCTACTCGTCATCGGCGGGCTGCTGGGTGTCTGCCTGTACCATGCCAGTTTCGGCTTCACCGCGGCCTACCGCAACGCCATGGTGCGGCGCGATGTCGCCGGCGTGCGGGCGCAGGTGCTGATGATCGGGCTGGCCGTGCTGTTCTTTGCGCCAACCCTGGCGGATGGGATCTCGGCAACCGGCATCGAAGCGGGCGGCGCGCTGGCCCCGGCCGGCTGGGAAGTCGTCGTGGGCAGCTTCATATTCGGCATCGGCATGCAGCTGGCCAGCGGCTGCGGTTCCGGCACGCTGTTCACGGTAGGCGGTGGCAGCGTTCGCATGGTGGTGACGCTGCTGTTCTTCTGCTTCGGCGCCTTCCTGGCGACACTGGCATGGGACTTGCCGGCCTGGGCCTGGCTGCGCCAGGGCAGCCGAACGGTCTCGCTCGGCCGGGAGTTCGGCTGGGGCGTCGCGACGATGGGACAGCTTGCCCTGCTCGGCGTCATCTGGATGGGACTTGGCCGGTGGGGGCGCGGGCGCAAGCAAAAGCCGATCTGGACCGGCGGGCTGACCTGGCGCCGGCTGCTGAGCGGCCCCTGGCCGCTGCTGCTGAGCGCGGTGCTGCTGGCGCTGCTGAACTGGCTGGTCCTGGAGATCACCGGCCACGCCTGGTCGATCGTCTGGGGTTTTACCCTGTGGGCCGCGGAGGCCGCTCAGGCGTTGGGCTGGGACCCGCTGACCAGCACTTTCTGGGCGGGGCGCGCGACGTTCCTGGCCCGCGGTGTCTTCCTCGACGATACGTCGATTACCGATATGGGCATCATCCTGGGCGCGCTGCTCGCGGCGGGTTTGGCCGGCCGCTTCGAGCCGACACTGAAGATCCCGGCGAAAAGCCTGCTGGCGGCGGTGATCGGCGGGCTGCTGCTGGGCATCGGCGCGCGCATGGCCTATGGCTGCAATATCGGCGCCTTCTTCTCCGGCGTCGCCTCGTCGAGCCTGCATGGCTGGATCTGGATCGTCGGCGCGCTGGCCGGCAACTGGCTCGGCGTGCAGTTCCGCCCCGCCTTCGGGCTGGAAAAATAGGGGCCAGGGATCGGGGATCAGAAAGAAGTCCGTGCTCCCTGCCTGATACCTGGTGCCTGATCCCTGACACCTGAATTCGACCCCATGCGCGGTAGGCTTAAGAAACTCTTACCCGGAAAGGATCTCGATTTGGCGTAAATGACGGAAACATTGAGAAACAGAAAAATAACAATAGTTAATAAAGCGTATAAATTGAAAATAGTGGAAATAAACGCGAAAATCGATTCGATTTAGTTGCGCAACATTGGGTGTATCATTCTATTGTATTCTGGAAAGTAGCTTTATATAAAAAATATTCAGGGGCTGGAAATGATTGGCCTTACAAGGATCGGCTTTTATACCTTTTTACGGTGTGTCATTGGCGGCAGGCGGCATTCAGCCGACTGCCCGGTCCGAGGGTTTCTTGCCCGGATCGCCGCGCTGATCGTTGTCACGGCGCCTCTGGCGGCCGGACCGGCACAAGCCGGGGAAGAGTTTATCGATTTCGAGGAATTTACCGGACCGCGAAAACTTGCTGCGGTAGAGCCGCCCCTGACCATAGGCAACGCCTCGTTTACTGGCGGCCAGATTGTAACCAACGTAGCAAGGTTGCGGAAGGTCGACAGGTCGACGGTATACGGCACGGCGCATTTTTGCAGCGGATGCCAATCCACCATCACCATCGAATTTTCCCAGCCGGTGTCCAACGTCAGCTTCATGCTGATGAACGGCCGCCTGGCCAGGCCGTGGTTCGAGATTCGCGACGATACCGGCCAAACCGTCGAATTCCGGCTAGGCAGTTACTTTGGCCAGGGTTCCAGCAAGCTGATCACCCTTCCCTCGTCGGGAATCAAAAAGATCGTCATTGGACAGACCGACAGCGTCACCGCTTTCTGGTGGCAGTTCTATATCGACAACCTGCGCTATACGGTGGATGAGGGGCAGCAATATCTCGTCAACTTCAGCGCCTTCGTGCCCCATGACAACGTGCCGGCGGCGCCGACCGCGTTCTGTCTTTCCAAGGATAACTGGCAACCGCCCGGCCTCAGGCGGTCGGGCCGGTCGCCCACCGGCAAGGCCCGCTGGGCCCGCGACGACGATTTCGCGCCCGGCAACGGCCGGCCATCCTTCCGGTTCGGCGGCGGTGGCCCGGATGCGGACAACGAACTCAAGGGCAATCGCCGTAAACTGTATTTCGCCGGCGACAGCCGCGGTTTCCACCCGGCGGCCCCGACCTACCGCGTCCGGCAACTGGTGACGGTGATACCGGACGAAACCCTGGATGCCGACGGGGTAGCGGACGACAGCGTGCGAAACCTGGCGGGCGAGGCCCGCGCCTACGCCGAGGACGCCATGACCGACGGGATAATCGATCTCGCCGACGAGGACGGGATCGCGGACGACTGCAGCCTGTTCCACAAGGCGCATCTGGCGGAAACCGATCTTATGGATGTCGTGGTGACGCGGACCGGCCCGAAATCCGTGAGTATCCGGTTCAGCGGCACGCTCGACAGCCCGCTGGCGGGGCCTGCACAGGTGCTTGGCGCGATCGATTGGGAATTCACGCTCACCCTGGACAGCTCGGTCGAGCCGGGGCGCTGGACCCTGTCCGGCGCGCATGACGGTTTCCCGGCCTATGAGATCTATATCAACGGGACGCCGGTCTATCACCACGATCCCGGCGCACCGCCCTATGAGTTCGCCCGGGATGTGCGCAAACTTCTGCCGCCGCTCGATATCGCGGTCGCGACGACTTCGGGAGATTTGCCATGAGAACCCTCGGCGCCGGCCCCAGGGGCAAACTGTGGACCGCAATGGCCGCGGCAGCGGTCGGCCTGGTCATCGCCGCCAATGGCGCGAACGCAACGCCCCCCGCAGGCAAGGGCAAGCCCGCCGTGGCCGCCACTCTCGCCCGCCTGTTGGAGGAGATCAGCCTGGCGGCCCCGGCGGACCGCGGCGGCGCCGCGGACGCCTTCGTCACCGCCGCCCTGGGCGCGGAAATGGACGCGGTGATCGACGCCGCGCTTCCCGTCCTCGACGATTACCGCGACGAACAGCGCTACTACGCCCTCGTCGGTCTCGGCGCGGCCGGCCTGGCCTCGATGGAGAATGGCGAGGAATTATCGGAAATAGCCTTTGTGCTGGTGAGCGGCCTTGCCGACGGGGAAGCCACGGTGCGCGCGGCCGCCGCCGCGACACTGGCCGCGATTCAGCCCGCCCCGCCGGAGTGGGCGGCCGACCCCCTCATCGAACTGCTGGGCGACCCGAACCCGCGCGTGGCCTCGGCCGCAATGCGGGCGCTGGAGCGCATGCCGGCCAATGACGCCGGCTTCGACGCCGCATATTCGGCGATCGACGGCGACAATTCCGCCAACCGGAGCCGCGCGGCCCGGTTGCTCGGCGCCTACGGCGCGCAAGGGGCCGACATCAAGCCGGCCTGGGTCCTCGCCGCGGGGCTGGACGACCCGGACGCCGCCGTGCGCTGGCAGACCGCGACGGCGCTGGGCGATATGGGCGGTGCGGCAATAGTCGCGGTAAGGGGCCTGCGGGCGGTCAGCCGCGACAAGGCCGAGGAACCGGCAGTCCGCCGAGCGGCGGCCACGGCGGTTAACAGCATCCTGGACTAGGGGACGGCGGACAGATGTCAGGGATCAGGGACCAGGAATCAGAAAGAAGTCCGCGTTCCTTATCCAATACCTGATTCCTGATCCCTGTTACCTGAGCGAGAGCAACCGCATGCCGTAAGCCGGCCATGCCGTTGGACTGATTTTCCAATCCGTTGTAAGAATGAGCGCGAGCCGGCGGTATCGATCATGATCCCGTGCATCGCACCAACAATAAACGGGGAGAGAGAATCATGCCTATCATGCTCAAAATCCAGTGGGATTTGAAGGAAGGCCGCGAGGCCGACTTCCGCGCCAACCAGGAAGCACTCTGCACGGTGATGTACGACCATCCGGGCGTCATCTGCTACCATGTCGACTATCCGGCGCAAGGCGTCAGCCAGTGGACCGAAATCTACGCCACGAACGAAGCCTTCAAGGCCCATCTGGCCAACGAAAAAGGCAAGACTCCCCTAGGCGCCTGCATCGACGCCAGCGCCAAGATTACCTGCCGCTGCTGGGGCGATCCGGACGCGGGATCGAAGGAAATCCTCGCCGGTTTCGGCGCGACATACCACGAAACGGCAAAAAACGCCTTCGCTCTGAACCCCAGCGCCGACAAGGACTCGCTGGTGTAGTTTCCACCGGGCCGGGGCCGCATCAATCAGGCGTCCGTCTTCCGGACGGAAGGACCGCGAATGGCCTGTGCCTGCAATATCGGCGACTTTTGCAGCGGCGTCACATCGTCCAGCCTGCACGGCTGAGCCTGGCTCATCGGCGCCGTCGACAGATTTTGGAATGGAAGGCGCAATTCTCCGAGCCCCCACTTACCCCGCCACCGGCGCCGGGCCGCGTTCCGCGGCGAGTTCCCCCGCCTCGTCCCCGCCATTCCGTCCCTCTTGCTGGCGGCGCCACATCGCCGCATACGCGCCCTCCTTCGCCAGCAACTCGGCATGCCGGCCGCGTTCGCATATGCGGCCGGCATCGAGGACGATGATTTCGTCGGCGCCGACGACTGTCGATAGCCTGTGGGCGATGACCAGCGTCGTTCGGTTGGCGGAGACTTCGTCGAGGCTTTTCTGAATCTCCTGTTCGGTGTGGGTGTCGAGGGCCGAGGTGGCCTCGTCGAAGAGCAGGATGGCCGGTTTCTTGAGGATCGTGCGGGCGATGGCGACGCGTTGTTTTTCGCCGCCCGAAAGCTTCAGGCCGCGCTCGCCGACGCGGGTCTGGTAGCCGTCGGGCATGCCCATGACGAAATCGTGGATGCGGGCCATGCGCGCGGCCTCTTCGATTTCGGCGGGGCTGGCATCCGGGCGGCCATAGGCGACGTTGTAATAGATCGTGTCGTTGAACAGCACCGTATCCTGGGGCACGATGCCGATGCACGCGCGCAAGCTCTCCTGGGTAACGTCGCGGATGTCCTGGCCGTCGATGCGCACGGCGCCGTCCGCCACATCGTAGAAGCGGAACAGGATGCGGCTGATGGTGGATTTGCCGGCGCCGGACGGCCCGACGATGGCCACCGTCTTGCCGGGCGGCACG
Source organism: Pseudomonadota bacterium (assembly GCA_030671915.1). GTDB lineage: Bacteria > Pseudomonadota > Alphaproteobacteria > UBA8366 > JADFVY01 > JADFVY01. The sequence goes on along the minus strand of DAOVHN010000005.1, from coordinate 7,524 downwards.
GTGAAGCTGACGTCGCGCAGGATCGGCCGGCGCTCGTCATAGCCGAAATTGACGTGATCGAAGACGATTTCGCCGCCCGTGACATCCAGCGCCGGGGCGTCCGCCTTGTCGGCCACTTCCCGGTCCACCTTCAACAGGCCGAACATGGCGTCCATGTCGGTCAGCGACTGGCGGATCTGGCGGTAGACGAAGCCCAGGAAGTTAAGCGGCATATAGAGCTGCATCAGGTAGGCGTTGACCAGCACGAAATCGCCCACCGTCATGGTGCCGGCGATGACGCCGAGCGCGGCCATGGCGTTGATCGCCACCAGCCCGATCGCGATGATGCCGGACTGGCCGATATTCAGCATGGCGAGGCTGACCTTGCTGCGGATGGCGGCGCGCTCATACATCCTGAGCGCCCCGTCGTAGCGGCGCGATTCATGGGCCTCGTTGCCGAAATATTTGACCGTCTCGAAATTCAGCAGGCTGTCGATGGCCTTGGTGTTGGCCTCGGTGTCGCGCTCGTTCATCTCGCGGCGGAACTTGATGCGCCATTCGGTGACGGTCAGCGAAAAGGCGATATAGCCGAAGATGGTGACGCCGGTGACGGCCGCGAAGCGCCAGTCGAACAGCCCCCACAGTATGCCGCAAACCAGCAAAATTTCGAGGATCGTCGGCACGATGTTGAAGATCATGAAGTTCAGCAGGAACTCGATGCCCGACACGCCACGCTCGATTACGCGGGAGAGGCCGCCGGTCTGGCGGTCGAGATGGAAGCGCAGGGAGAGCGCGTGGAGATGCTCGAAGGTCTTCAGGGCCGAGGTTCGCATGGCGCGCTGGGCCACCTTGGCGAAGACGGCGTCGCGCAGCTCGCCGAAGGCCACGGCAAACAGGCGCGCGATGCCATAGGCGACCAGCAGGCCGATGGGGAGCGCAATCACCGCGCCGGCCACGCCGGTCAGGATATCGACGGCCTGCTTGTAGAAGATCGGCACATAGACGTTGGTCAGCTTGGCCCCGACCAGCAGGGCGATGGCCAGCACCACCCGCCCGCGCAGTTCCAGCGAGCCACGCGGCCAGAGATGCGGCGCCAGCGTGCGGAACGCACGGAACTCGTTGCCGCCGCTGGGGCGGTCGCCCGAGGATTGCAGGAGTTTGGACTTGCGCATGGGCGATCCGTTGTTCTGTTGGCTTGACCCGGCGGGCAGACCTGCACTGCGGGTGAAGGCGGCCCTTGTAATTTGGCCCACCTTTCACGGATTACCAGAGTTGCCCCATGATTGATATTGGCGACTTCGCGCCGGACATCGATCTACCCGACGAAAACGAGCGCGGGACTTTGTCCCGCGCCCGTGTTCTCAAGGCCGTGCCGTCCCTGCCCCGGGCCGGCTACCCGGCGCGCCGGGCGATCACATCAGTTCGCCATTATCTTCTATCCCACATGCGCGACAGACAAGGATGACGAGCGAGTGTTGAGATTTAAATGACGATCCTCATCCTTGTCTGTCGCGCATGTGGGAACCCGGCCGGTGTGTGATGAGAGAAGACCCGGCTCACACGTAACTCAGCAGCAGATAGACCGCCAGCAGGATCGCCACCCAGAGCGCGGTGCTTCCGGTGGGCCAGGTGCGGGCCATGATGCCTTCGGGGCCGTGGTGGCGGTAGAGGCGCTCGACGATGCGCTCCAGGCGGGCCAGCGTCAGGCCGCGCATCGCCCGGTCGAGCGGCGCGAACATCGCGACCATGCCGTTGACCACGCGCGGAAGCAGGCGGCGATAAGCCCATTCGGCATCGATATTGGTCGAGGGCAGTTCCGGCGGATACAAATGCGTCAGCTTCAGGAAGATGAAGGCCAGCGCAGAGAAGAACAGCAACTGCGTCTGGGTGATCACATGGGTCCAGGTATAGGGCGCGTAATCCACCGGCCAGGGCAGCAGGCTGTATAGAATCCACGGGTATGAGCCATTGAAGATGCAGATCGCGGCGGCGATGAACATGGCGATCAGCATGTTGAGCGGCGGGTCCTTCGCGCGGATGCCGGAATCGTGGGCGAAGAAGGCGAAGAACGGGATCTTGATGCCGGCATGGTGGAACACGCCGGCCGAGGCGAACAGCAGCACCAGCCAGACCCAGTCGTAGCCCTCCTCCAGCGCGGCGGCCATCACCATCGCCTTGCTGACGAAGCCGCTGAACAGCGGGAAGGCGGAGATCGAGGCGGCGCCGACGATGCAGAGCACGGTCGTGATCGGCATGGTCTTGTAAAGCCCGCCGAGTTCGGAACCGTTCATCTTGCCGGTCATATGCAGCACAGCGCCCATCGACATGAACAGGAGGCCCTTGAAAATCACGTCGTTGAAGGCATGGGACACCGCACCGTTGAGCGCCAGTTCCGTGCCCAACCCGATGCCGACCACCATGAAACCCACCTGGTTGATCATGCTGTAGCAGAGCACGCGGCGCAGATCGTTTTCGATCACCGCATAGAAGATCGGGAAGGCCGCCATGGCGACACCGATATAGATCAGCCATTCGGTGCCCGGGAAAGAGCGCGCGAAGGCGTAGACCGCGACCTTGGTGGTGAAGGCGGAGAGGAACACGGCGCCGGTCGGCGTGGCCTCGGGATAGGCGTCGGTGACCCAGTTATGCAGCAACGGGAAGGCGCATTTGATACCAAAGGCGAGGAAGATCAACCAAGTCCCCGGCCCGTCGAGCTGCATCTGTTCGAAAGCGACGGAGCCAGTTTGGTGCAGATACATCAGCGCGCCGGCCAGCAATATGACGCCGGAAGCGATCTGCACCAGCAGGTATCGCATGCCCGCGGCTTGGGCCCGCGCGGTGCGGCGCGCCCAGATCAGGAATACCGAGGTGACCGCCAGTATCTCCCAGAAAACGAACAGCGTAATCAGGTCGCCGGCGAAGACCGCGCCCAGCGCGCCACCGGCATAGAGCAGGGCCGAGACCTGCTGGGTGGTGTCGCGCACATGCAGCGCGTAAACGACGCCGATGAAGGCGGCGAGATGGAACAGGTAGCCGAACAGCAGGCTCAGCTTGTCGACGCGCATCAGGGTCAGGGTGTAGTCGAAGAGCCCCAACTGCCAATAGGCGCCATGGTCGACATTGAACAGCAGGTTCGCCCCGCCCAACAGGGGAATCAGCAGCGCAACAGCGGATTGCGCGCGGCCGCGCAGCATCCCGACGGCGACGGCGCCGAGGAAGAAAATCAGCGCGGGGAGGATCGGGCTACTCATCGTAGTAGTCTTCCTTGCGCATCACGATCTTGCGCATTTCCTTGGCCACCAGCACCAGGACGACGCAAGCGATGAAGCCGTATATCGCGTAGAAACCGGGCCAGGACTCCCAGTCGCGCTCCACATGGCGGTGATAGAAAAAATCGACCGCGAACAGGGCGACGCAGAGCACCGTGAAGACCTTCACGATCTTCTTCACATTGTCGAAATTATCCAGCCAGCGGAGTTTTTCGGTCATGGAGGTCGGTTCCTAATTGGCCAGGATTGCCTGGGCCAGGCGGTAAAGCGGCTCGGGGAAGAAGAACAGGAAGGCGCAGCCCAGCGCCGAGAAGCAGATCGCCAGAACGCTGGGCAGCGGCGCCTCTTTCAGGCCGGTGATCGCCTCGCCATTGGCGGGCTTGCCAAAGAAGGCGCGGACCGGGATCGGCAGCAGATAGGCCACATTCAGCAATGAGCTGATCATCAGCACGGCCACCATCGCGACCTCATCGGCCTGCAGTGCGCCCAGCGCTATATACCATTTGCTCCACAAGCCCCCCAGTGGCGGCAGCCCGATGATCGACAGGCTGGCGATCAGGAAGGCGCCCATGGTGAAGGGCATGGCGCGGCCGATGCCCCCCATGTCGCTGATGTTTTTCTTGTGCAGGGCCACGTCGATGGCGCCGGCGCAGAAGAACAGCGTGATCTTGCCGAAGGCGTGCATGGCGATATGCATGGCGCCGCCGACCACGGCGAGCGGCGTCGCCAACATTGCGGCCAGCACGATGTAGGAAAGCTGGCTGATCGTTGAATAGGCCAGCCGGCGCTTTAGATTGTCCTGTCGCATCGCCACCAGCGAGGCGATCAGGACGGTCGCGGCCGCGATATACATCAACCAGCGCCCGGACGCGACGCCGGCAAGGAAATCAATGCCGAAGATATAGACCGCGACCTTCAGCACCGTGAAGACGCCGGCCTTCACGACCGCCACCGCATGCAAAAGCGCGCTGACCGGCGCCGGGGCCACCATGGCGGCCGGTAGCCAACGATGGAACGGCATGACCGCCGCCTTGCCAACACCGAAGACATAGAGGACCAGCAGCGCGGCCGCCACGCCGGGCGAGGCCTTGCCGTCCAGCACGCCGCCGGCGGTGAAGTCCAGGGTGCCGGCGACGGCCCATGTCCAGACAACCGCGGTAAGCAGGAAGACGATGGAGGTGAACAGCAGGATACCCAGATAAGTGCGCCCACCCGCCTTGGCCTTGTCATCACCGGCATGTGTCACCAGCGGATAGGTGGACAGCGTCAGCACCTCATAGAAAATGAACAGCGTCAGCATATTGCCGGCGAAGGCGACGCCCATGGCACTGGACAGCGCGATCGCGAAGCAGACGTAAAAGCGCGTCTGGTTGACCTCGCGATGGGCGCGCATATAGCCGATGGCGTAGATTGAGGTGACGATCCACAGGCCGGAAGCAATCAGTGCGAAGATCAGCCCCAGCGGCTCGACCGTGAAGGTCAGGCCAAGGCCGGGGAAGATTTCCCACAGGGTCAGGCCGCCGCCGCCATTTCGCGAGAACAGGTCCGCGATCCACATCACATCGACGAACAGGGCGCCAGCCGTGACCAGGGTCACGGTTTCGCGCAGGTTCGGCCAGCGCCCCAGTTGCGAGATGACCAGCGCGCCCCCGGCCGGTATCAGCATCGCCCAAAGCATGGAGACCCCGATGAGATCGCCGCCCATCAACCGGCTCCCAGCAGGGTCTTGGCGGCTTCAAGCGCGGCGCCCGCGGAAAGCCGCGTGTCGATACCGAACCAGATGCTGGCGATAATTAGAATCCAGGTAGGGACCAGCAGACCGAGCGGCGCCTCGGTGCGCCCTGCCCCCTCGCCCGCGGGCTTCAAATACATTTGCTCGACCACTTTCCAGACATAGACCACGGCCAGAAGCGAGCTCAGCAGGATCAGGACGGCGATCCACCACCAGCCTTTCTCGAGCGCAGCCAGCACCAGATACCATTTGCTGATGAAGCCGGCGGTCAGGGGGATACCGATCAGGCCCAACCCGCCGGCGACAAAGGCGGCCGCCGTCCAGGGCATGCGCTTGCCCAGCCCCGCCAGATCATCGATATGTGTGGAGCCGATCCGATAGACAATGCAGCCCATCGCCAGAAACAACCCGCCCTTGATCAGGGCGTGGTTGAACAGATGCAGCACGCCGGCTTGCACGCCCGTCACCGAGGCCATGCCGATGCCGAGCACGATGTAGCCGATCTGCGCGACGCTGGAATAGGCCAACATGCGCTTGATGTTGTTTTGGAAGATGGCGACGGTCGAGGCGGCGAACATGGCGGCGACCGCCAGAAACATCAGAATCTCGCCGAGCGGCATCTGGCCAAAGGAGAACTCGACGCCGAAGATGGTGAAAAAGACGCGCAGCAGCACATAAATCGAGACCTTGGTGGCGGTCGCCGCCATGAAGCCGGTCACCGCCGAGGGTGCGTAGGCGTAGGCATTGGGCAACCAGAAATGCAGCGGGAACAGGGCTAGCTTGAGCGAAATGCCGACGGTCAGGAAGGCGAAGGCGACACGCACGCCGCGCAAACCTTCCTGCCCCTCCAGGCGCTGGGCCAGGTCCAGCATGTTCAGCGTGCCCGTCACCTGATAAAGCAGCCCGACGCCGATCAGGTAGAAGGTGGCGCCGATGGTGCCCAGAATCAGATACTGATAAGCCGCATAAAGCGCACGGCGGTCCTTGCCGAGGCTGATGAGTACATAGGAGGACAGCGACGAGATCTCGAGGAAAACGAACAGATTAAAGGCGTCGCCCGTAATCGTCACGCCCAGCAAGCCCGCCAGGCACAACAGATAGGTCGCATAGAACAGGTAAGCCCGGGCGTTGCCGATTTCATGCTCGACGCTTTCGCGCGCGAAGATCATGACGACGGCGCCGATGCCGGCGACGATCGTCAGTACGAAGGCGTTCGCCGCATCGACGCGCAGCTCGATGCCCCAGGGCGCGTTCCAGCCGCCGACGGCATAGGATATCGGCCCGCCGGCCAACACGTCCAGCAGCAGCGCCACCGCGATGCCGAAAGCCGCCCAGGAGGCGGTCAGCGCCGTGAACCAAGCCAGCCGTGCCCCGCGCAGCAGCACGCAGACCGGCGCCAGCAGCAGCGGCAGGACGATCTGCAATACGGGGAAATGAACGGATGCAATCATTCGGCCGGATCCTTGTCCGCCAGTTCCTCTTCCTCGACGGTGCCGTATTCCTCGTTGATCCGCACGACCAGACTGAGGCCCAGCGCGGTGGTCGCCACGCCGACGACGATCGCGGTTAGGATCAGGACATGGGGAAGCGGGTTGGAATAGGTCTCAATCCCCTCGGCGATGATCGGGGCGGTGCCGCCGGCGACCTTGCCCATGCTGATATAGAGGACGAAGACGGACGCCTGGAAGATGTTAAGCCCGACCAGCTTTTTCACCAGATTGCCGCGGGCGATCACCACATAGAAGCCGCTCATCATCAGGAAAATGACGATCCAATAATTATAGAGGCCGAAGGCTTCCATCATCCCGGCCCTTTCCGCCCACGGCCGGCGAAGGCGAAGAAGATCGCCGTCATGACCGACGCCACTGTGATGCCCACGCCCAGTTCGATCACCAGGATGCCGATATGCTGCCCCGCCACCGGGTCGGGCTTGAGCGCGGAATAGTCGAGATAGTTGGCGCCCTTGAGAAGCGAGACGACGCCGGTTCCGCCAAAGATCAGCCCGCCCAGCGCGATGCCGGTGCGCACGACCCAGTCGGGCGCAACCTCGCGCGCGGTATCGACACCGAAGACCAGGGCATAGAGGATGAAGGCGGAAGCGAAGATGACGCCGGCCTGGAAGCCGCCGCCGGGCCCGAAATCGCCATGGAACTGGACATAAAGCGCGAACAGCATGATGAAGGGGATCAGCATTTTGGCAATCACCCTGACGACCAAATGATGCCTCATTCGCCGTCCTCCCCGTCGCCGGTCTCATCGTCCCGCTTACGGCCCGCCTGAACGCTGGCGAACGTCAGCAGCACGCCGATTCCGGCGGTGAAAACCACCATGGTCTCGCCCAGCGTATCGAAGCCGCGATAGCTGGCCAGCACGGCGGTAACGATATTGGGGACGCCGGTCGCCGCCTCGCCCTCGGCGAGATAGACGTCCGCGACATGGCCGTGAATGGGGGCCGCCGGATCGCCGAACAGCGGCATGTCCAGGCTGCCGAAGATCAGCGCCGCGCCGGTTACAGAGACCACGAACAGAACGGCCAGCGTGTAG
>DAOVHN010000694.1 GCA_030671915.1 Pseudomonadota bacterium | reverse complement strand
CTGGCCGACGCGCGTGTTGTCGACCTTATAGGAAACCTTGCGGATCGGGCTGTACAGCGCATCGATCGGGATCATGCCGATAGGCGCGTCCTCCGGCCGGTTCTGGCTGGCCGGTACATAGCCCTTGCCGGACTCGACAGCCATTTCCATGGTCAGCTTGGCGCCCTCATCCAGCGTGCAGATGATCAGGTCCGGATCCATGATTTCGATGTCGGCGCCGGTCTCGATCTGGGCCGCCGTCACCTCGCCCGGACCGCTTGCGGTCAGGCTCATACGCTTGGAACCCTCCCCATGCATGCGAAGACCCAGCGATTTCAGGTTCAACACGATGTCGGTGACATCCTCGCGCACGCCGGGGATCGACGAGAACTCGTGCAGCACGCCCTCGATCTGGATCGAGGTGATGGCCGCACCCTGCAGCGACGACAGCAGCACCCTGCGAATGGCGTTGCCGAGCGTCAGGCCAAAGCCGCGCTCCAGCGGCTCGGCCACGATGGTCGCGGCACGGTTCGGATCCGTCCCGCCTTCGATATGCAGCTTGGTGGGCTTGATGAGCGTCTGCCAGTTCTTCTGAATCACGGTCGTAACCTCTCGGTTAATGCGTCGGCGCAACCGAATAAAACGGTCGCGCCAACAGTCTTTCCATGCAGGCCGCGGGGGCCGGCTGTTGCGATCGGCGTCCCGCTTTTAGACCCGGCGCCGCTTGGGCGGACGGCACCCATTATGCGGAATCGGGGTCACGTCACGGATCGCGGTAATGGTAAACCCGACCGTCTGCAGGGCGCGAAGCGCGGACTCGCGGCCCGAACCCGGGCCCTTGACCTCAACCTCCAGCGTCTTCATGCCGTGCTCCATCGCCTTGCGGCCGGCATCCTCCGCCGCCATCTGCGCGGCATAGGGCGTCGACTTGCGGCTGCCCTTGAAACCCTGGCTGCCCGCCGACGACCACGAAATCGCGTTACCCTGCGCGTCGGCGATGGTGATCATTGTATTGTTGAAGGTGGCGCTGACATGCGCCACGCCCGAAGTGATGTTCTTGCGCTCGCGACGCCGCGGGCGGCTGGAAGTCTGCTTTGCCATAGCCTCTTATGCCTTCTTCTTGCCGGCGATCGGCTTCGCCTTGCCCTTGCGGGTCCGGGCGTTTGTGTGGGTGCGCTGACCGCGAACCGGCAAGCCGCGACGATGGCGCAAGCCCCGATAGCAGCCCAGATCAAGCAGGCGCTTGATGTTCATGGCCACTTCGCGGCGCAAATCGCCTTCGACCACGTAATCCTGGTCGATCATCTCGCGGATATGCATGGTTTCGGATTCGGTAAGATCCTGCACCCGGCGCTCCGCTGGAACGTTGCATTTCTTACAGATTTCGGTCGCCTTCGTGCGTCCGATGCCGTGTATGTATGTAAGGGCGATCTCAACGCGTTTCTGCGTCGGGATATTCACGCCCGCTATGCGTGCCACGCTGTCAGCTCCTCAATATACGTTAAAATTCCGGTCCGTCCGTCACTAATGACTCCCCGAAACCCGGGCGCACCAGACCGCCGGACCGTTGCTGGTCCGAGCGCGCGAATTATAGGGTTATCCAGGCTCATGTCAATCATTGCAACAGCTTAATTACGTCTTCTATTTGTCTCGTGACCTCGTCGATCGGCGCCATGCCATCGACGCTGCGCAGAATGCTCTTCTCCTTATAGAAGGGCACGATCTGCTCGGCTACCGCATGATAGGCCGCCAGGCGCTGGCGTACGGGTTCCTCGTTGTCGTCGGCGCGACGTGTAAATTCGGTCGAACCGCATTCGTCG
>DAOVHN010000148.1 GCA_030671915.1 Pseudomonadota bacterium | reverse complement strand
TGGCCGCAACCCGCCGCGCCGGGCGACACGATCTGGATGGGCGCCGTCGATGGGGAAGGGCGGGCGGTCAGCTTTATCCAGAGCACCTATTGGGAGTTCGGCTCCGGCGTGGTGCTGCCGCAAGCCGGTTTCCTGTGGCAAAACCGCGGCATCAGCTTCTCACTCGATCCGGCCGCGCCCAACCCGCTGATGCCCGGCCGCAAGCCTTTCCATACCCTGAACCCGGCGCTGGCACGGCTCGCCGATGGCCGCGTCATGGTCTACGGCAACATGGGCGGCGAGGGCCAGCCGCAGAGCCAGTCAGCCGTGTTCAGCCGCCATGCGATGTTCGGTCAGGGATTACAGGAGGCGATCACCGCGCCGCGTTGGCTGTTGGGCCGCACCTGGGGCGATGTGTCGATGAGCCTGAAATTGGAAAACCGCTTCGACCCCGCGCTCGTCCAGGCGCTGCGCGACGCCGGCCACGAGGTCGAGCTGGTCGGCCCCTTCGACGACCTGCTGGGCCATGCCGGCGCCATCGTCCATCACCCCGACGGCACCCTCGAAGGCGCCAGCGACCCCCGCAGCGACGGCGCCGCGATGGGGTTTTAAGTTGCCGGCTGGCGTCGGTGGATTTTCGTTTTCCACCCCCTCCCCAACCCCTCCCCCGCCAGCGGGAGAGGGGCTTTTCGTTGAGGCCTCAATAATGGAACCCTCTCCCGCTTGGGCGGGGGAGGGCAGGGAGGGGGTGGGACAAAAGCAAATTTCCGGCGACGGCCGGAACCGCCTTCACCCCGCCAGATTGCTCTTCGCCACCTGGTACCAGTCGCGCTGGGCGCGGAAATAGGTCTTCGGTGCGGTCTCGACCGATGTGACGACTGCCTCGAATAGTGCGCGGGCCTCGTCCACCTGGCCCAGGCGCTGCAGCAGGATTCCATAGCGGCAGCGCGCCTCCTCGCCGGGACAATAGGCCGACAGAGATTCGAATTCGACGGCGGCCTGTTCCAGGTCGCCCGTGCCCTCGCGGCTCCGGGCGTAGAGCATGTGGCCCTCGGCCGACTCGAAGTCGGGGTTGGTCTCGCGCAGCCGGTCCAGCGTATCGCATCCGCCCCCGTAGTCCTTCAGCCCGAACAGCGCCCGGGCCAGCCCCATCATCAGTGCAGGGTCGTTGGCATGGGCCCCTTCCAGCGCGGTCTCGTAGAGCGTGCGGGCCTCGTCATACCGTTCGGTCGCATACAGCGCCTCGGCCAGCCTCTTGCGGTTCTCCGCCGTGTCCGACAGGCGCAGCGCGCCGGTCGCCTCGCGGATTTCCCTCGCCGGATCGATCACCCGGCCCAGATCCGACGCGGCCTCGCGCGCGGCGCGGCTGTGCGCGAGGTCGGGCAGGATTTCGGAAAAGAAATAGATCGCGGCCCCGATCGTCGGTAGCCCCAGGATGATCGCGAACCAGTAATAGGGCTGGCGTGCACGCAGCGCATGGACGATGCAGGCGGCGTCCAGCGCCAGAACGAGACCGGCTAACAGGGGCATGGCAATTCTCCCGGGTTACGCGGATGCAACCGCAAACTGCGCAAATATGCCACGACATGTCTTATCGGATCATTAACCGGCCCGAAATGGCCCGGGCTCTATAGCTGCTGCTTGGCCATGTCGTACCAGACTTTCTGGTCCTTGCCATAGACGCGCGAACCGGTCTCCACCGACTGGACGACCACCTGGAACTGCGCTTCCGCCTCTTCCTCGCGGCCCATGCGCAGCAGCAGCATGGCGTAGCGGCAACGCGCCTCCTCGCCGCGGAAATAACCGGCCAGCGCCTCGTACTCCATCAGCGCCCGGTCCATCTCGCCCATCGCCTCGTGGGCGCGGGCGTACAGCATATGGCCCTCGGGCGACTGGAAATCCGGCCAGGCCTCGCGCAAGCGGTCCAGCGTCATGCGAACGCCGGTGTATTCCTCCAGCCCGAACAGGGCGCGGGCCAGCCCCATCATCAGGGCCGGGTCGTCCTCGTGGGCGCCGGTCAGCGCGCTTTCGTACAATTCCCGCGCCTCGGCGTGGCGGCCCCGCGTGACCAGCGCGTCGGCCAGCCGCCTGCGGTTCTCGACCGTGTCCATCTCTTCCAAGGCGGTTCGCGCGGCGCTGACTTCCTTGTCCGGATTGATGGCGCGGCCCAGGCCGGTGGCGGCGTGGCGCGCGGCCGGGTTGGCGCGGGCGCGGGGCAGCAGTTCGGTCAGCAGATACATCGTCGCCCCGACGAAGGGCAGCGCGACAATGACGAAAAACCACAGGGCCGGCTGCCTCTTCCAGGCGGCATGGCCGATGCAGATGACGTCCAGTAACAGAACGAGGCTCGCGAAAAGCGGCATCGGCGGTTCCCTTCCATGCGGTTTCCGGCGGCGGAGGCTTCGCATCTTACCCGCCGCGGGGCGGCCGACGCCAACTGTTATCGGGAAACCGCCCGGGCAAGCGGGTAATTAATCGCCCGCCGTCTCGATACGGTCGGCGATGGCGTCCAGCAGATCGCGCGCGGCTTGCGAATCCATTTCCGGCCGGTCGCCCAGCGTGCGCAGCCGCTCGGCCAGCCGCAGTTTCTTCGGGTCGTTGCGGGCCAGCAGCGATATGGCGAAGACCATCGCCTTGGCGATAGCCTGGATATCATTGTCCAAAGACGTCACGCGCTCTTCCAGCGCCTTGATCTTCTGTTCACTCATCGAATATTCCCCGGAGATCGAATTGACTGCAACGGCCGCCAATCATGCACAAAATCCATTAGCGGAAGATTAAGACGAATAAAGATAGATTTTGCCGCCGGCGAAGGGCTGGAGGAAGGACGATGCGGGACAACGAGGCCGGCCTGGCGGCAGATTGCAGTCCAATGGCGTTCGGTTTTCCTCTCGCGTGCGTCAGGCTTGGTGGCATGTGGAGGTGCGACGGGATGAGAAAGGCGATATCGGGACCGGCGGCGGGGAAGGGGGCAGAGGTGGGCAAAACAGCCGCCCGTGCTAACCCGCCGGCCGTGCCCCTGTTCGACGCGGCGCCCGGCGCGAGGCCGTTGTTCAAGGAGCGCGCGTTGTGGGTGGCGGTCATGGGGCTGTTCTTCTTCATGGCCTATGGCGGGGCCAACGAGATTGCCGCCCTGGGCGCGCCGCATCGGGCGCTCTACATGGGCTGGGAGCGCGCCATCCCCTTCGTTTCCGCCTTCATCCTGCCCTACATGTCGTCGGACATCCTTTTCGTGGCGGCCTTCATGGCGGCGGCGGACCGGGCCGCGCTGCAGCGGCTGGGCTTGCGCTGCGGCCTGGCCATCGCCCTGTCGGCGGCGGTCTTCGTGGCCATGCCTTTGCAATTCGGCTTCGAACGCCCGCCGGTGGAGGGCTGGGCGGCCCCGCTGTTCGCCTTTCTGGAGCTGGACCGGCCCTTCAACCAGTTCCCCTCGCTGCATATCAGCCTCGGTTTCCTGGCCTGGCGCGAGCTCGACCGCCGGCTTGGCCACGCCTGGCGCTTGACGCTTGCCGTGTGGTTCCTGGCGATTGCGGCTTCGACCCTGTTGGTGTGGCAGCATCATTTCATCGACCTGCCCGGCGGTGCGGCGGTCGCGGCGCTTGTCATGTGGCTGGTTCCGGAAAGGGGGGCGGGGCGTATCCCGGTCAACTTCGTCACGCCGCGCCATCTCGACATGGCGCTGCGCTATCTCGTCCCGGCGGCCCTGGCCGCGGCCGCGGCCTTGTCCGTGCCGGCGCTGGCCCTTCCGCTGGGCTGGCTGGCGCTATCGCTGACCGGCGTCGCCGTGGCTTACGCGCTGGGGCTGAACGGCTTCCTGGGCAAGCGGCGGGGCGGCCACCATGCCCTCGCATGGCTCGCCTTCTGGCCTTACCTGATCGGTAGTTGGGTGAACTGGCGCTTGTGGCGCGGTCGCGTCGCGCCGATGGCCGAGGTCGAACCGGGCCTGTGGCTGGGCATCCGGCCGGGCAGGGGAGGCTGGGACAGGCTGGAGGCCGCCGGCGTGGTGGCGGTCGTCGACCTGGTGCCGGAGTTGGCCTCGGTCCCGCCCGCCGGCCTCGCCCACGACCATCTGCCGCTGCTGGACATCGCCATCCCGGCCCCGGCCGCGCTGGACGAGATCGCGCGGCGCATCGAGGACAGGCGGCGCGCGGGCGGCGTTTATGTCCATTGCGCACTGGGCATGGCACGCGGCGTGCTGGCGGTATGCGCCTGGATGATGCGCCGGGGCATGACCGCAAGCCAGGCCCTCGCCGCCATCGACCGGATCCGCCCCGAAAGGATCCGCCGCCCCTATATCCGCATCGCCCTGGATCTGTACGCGGACTACCTCGCCGCGCAGGCCCGGAGGATGTGAAGCCGCACAACCTATGGCGTGCGCCGCGCGGTTCGGCTAGTCTCGTCGCGCCATGTTTTTACCGCTTAAAGATACCAACCCGCTTCGGGTCATCCCGTTTCAGATCGTCACCGTCGGTCTGATCGCGGCCTGCGTGGCGACCTTCCTGTGGCAGGTCTCGTTGCCCGAGGAGACGGGATTCGAGGCCATCCTGAGTTTCGGGCTGATCCCGGCCGTGTTTTTCGACTTCAAGGATTTGCCGCCCGACCTCGCCGTCATTCCGGCGGGCGCGACGCTGATCACCTCGATGTTCATGCATGCCGGCTGGCTGCATCTGGGCGGCAACATGCTCTATCTGTGGGTGTTCGGGGATAATATCGAGGACGCCATGGGGCATGTGAAGTTCCTCGTCTTCTATGTCCTTTGCGGGATCGCGGCGACGCTGGCGCACGGGCTTTCCGACCCCGATTCCATCAGCCCGCTGATTGGGGCCAGTGGCGCCGTTTCGGGCATTTTAGGGGCCTATCTGCTGTTGCATCCCAGGGTCCGCGTGATCGTGCTGCTGTTCTATCGCGTGCCCTTGCCGTTGCCCGCCTTCATCGTGCTGGGCGGCTGGGTGGCGCTGCAGGTCTACAACGTCTATCTCGATGGCGGCCTGCCGGACGGCGATGACGGCGGCACTGCATGGTGGGCCCATATAGGCGGCTTCGCGGCGGGCATGCTGCTGATTCTCGTCATGAAGCGCAAGGATCTGCCCCTGTTCGACCGCGGGCGGTACTAAAAACAGTTTGTTGACCCTCTCCTTCTATCGACGAGCCTTGGTATTGGTCCATGTTTTGCATCAACCCGCGCTCGCGCGAGCCCTTGACGCCGGTCCCGCTCATCGCTAGTTAAGGCGCACCGTCCGGGCCGCATCCGCCGCCCGGCGCCGGCTTCTCGCGGAGGGATGGCAGAGCGGTAATGCAGCGGATTGCTAATCCGTGAACCCGATAGGGTTCCGGGGGTTCGAGTCCCCCTCCCTCCGCCAATTCTTTCAACAGGTTATTCGACGCAGTCCAAATCGGCTCGATAGCTCAAGGTGAATCGATCCGGTTCAACCACCGCGCTCAAGCTTTACCAGATTGCGATTGCGCGACAGGGTCAGGCTGGTTGCGGAGTCCTCCTCAACGACGATATCGGGGAAGGACATGTCGCCCTTGGCGGTCTTAAGCACCATCGTATAGTTGCCCGGCGGAACCTCGAGCACGATGCCGGTAACGCCGCTGGCGATCACCCGTTCGCGCTCGTCGACCAGATCGAAGGGCACACCCAGCGACCGGTCGATCGCGGCGGACAAGGCCTCGCGGTCCTGGGCGTCGTAGAAGGCGCCGCCGCCGGCCAGCGCGGCCTTCAGCATATCCTGCTTAACCTCATCCTCGCCCAATGCGAAGCCGACGATATCGATCTTCACGTCTATCCCCCGGGCGCGCAGTTCGGCCGCGGCCGCGGCCGGGGCGGCATTGCATTCCTCCTTGCCGTCGGTGACCAGCAGGATCAGCTTGGGCCCGACGACCCCTTCCAGGTCCTTGCCCGCCTGCAGCAGCGAGTAGGCGATCGGCGTGGTGCCCAGCGCCTTGATCTTTTTTATCTGGCTCAGCAGTTTCTTGCGCTTCAGCGGGCCGATCGGGGCAACGAGTTGCGAATCCTCGCAGGCGCCCTTCTTGCCCTCGCGGATCCGGTGGCCATAGACGCGCAGGCCGACATTCACATCCTCCGGCAGGTTTTCGACGATACCCGCCACCACCTCGCGCGCGACATCGATGCGCAGCTTGCCGCCGACCAGATTCTTTTTCTTCTTCGAACGCATCGAACCGGAGGCGTCGAAAATCAGCTCGACCGTCGCGCCGGCCATCGCCTGCCCTTGCTTCCATTTTACGCTCAGCGTCCCCGGCGCCGGCGGCTTCACATATTCGGCGGCGGCCGCCACGCTGTATTCCGCGGGCCGGCGCATCATGCAGATGGCGCGTGCGAACGCCACATCCAGGTCGCCTTGGGTGCGGAAATAGGCGTAATGCCCCTGGTTGGCCGAGGCCCAGTCCTGCATCAGGTCCTGCGAATGGGCCACACCCCCCGCCGCCAGATGCAGTTCCAGCGGGAAAACCCATGGCCGCTGCTCGGCGAACCCGGCCCAGACCTCGTTGGATTTACGGAAACCGCCCGAGGCGGCATCGGTCAGCA
>DAOVHN010000474.1 GCA_030671915.1 Pseudomonadota bacterium | reverse complement strand
GAAAATGATTGGCCTGTACGAGGAAATGGGTAACGCCCACGAGGCTGAGAAGCTGCGCCACCGGGTCGTCGACGGCCTGGACCGCAGATCGGCCGCCGACGGCAGCATCCACGCGCTCGACCGCCTTGCGGAAATCTGCCTCCGGGCCGGCCGTTCGGCCGATGCGCTGGCGATTTACGAGGCGGCGCTCGCCCGTCGCCGGCAGGCTTTTGGCGATGTCCACGACCGGGTCAGCGAATGCCTTGTTGCGCTGACAAGGCTGCGTGTCCGCGTCCGCGGGCTGGCCGAGGCCGCCGCCGCACGCGAAATCCCGGCGCCCTTCCGGCCCGAGATCGTATGGCGCCGCGAGGAAGAGATGGATTCGGCGCTGTCCGCCTGACCTCGGGCGCCGCCGCGGCGCCTACCCCCGCAATGCCTCGTTCTTCGGGTCGAAGGCCGGTTCCGCCAGCACCGTGGCCTTTCGGCGCTCGCCGATTATTTCGATATCGAAACGGGCGCCCGATTCCGCGTAACCCGGCTCCACATAGGCGAAGCACAGGCTCTTGCCGACCGTGTGGCCATAGCCGCCGGATGTGGTGACGCCGACCACCTTGTCCCCGTCCATAACCGGCTCGCCGCCATGCACGTCGGCATCGCCGGCATCGACCTCGCAATAGACGATGTCGATCCAGGGGCCCTTGGCCTTCGCCGCCTCGACATCCGCCTTGCCGGAGAAATCCTTGTCCAGCTTCACGAAGCGCATGATGTCGGCCTCGACCGGGGTGATCTCGTTGGTCAGTTCCGCCCCAAGCCCCTTGTAGGCCTTCTCCATGCGCAGGGAATTCACCGCATAGACGCCGAAATCGGCGATGCCGTGCTCCTCGCCGGCCTTCCAGATCGCGTCATACAGGTCTTTCATGCGGTCCATCGGGCAATGCAACTCCCAGCCCAGCGAGCCCACATAATTGACCCGCAGCGCCCGCAGGTCGATCCCCGCGATGGCGATTTCCTGGCCCGAAAGCCAGCGGAAATCCTCGTTGGCGAGGCTGGCGTTGGTAAGGGCCGCCAGCGTGTCGCGCGATTTCGGCCCCGCAACCACCAGCACGCCGTAATCGTCGGTGACGTTGGTAATTTCGACCTTGTCGCCTTGCCTCTTCGCCATCGTCAGCGCGTCGTAATCGCGAATCTCCCAGGCCGCGCCGGACAGGATGTAGAAGCGGTCTTCGGCAAGGCGGGTGATCGTCGATTCGCCGCGGATGCGCCCGGTCGGCCCCAGGATATGGGCCAGGATAACGCCGCCCACCTTTTTCGGCATGCGGTTGGCATAGACGCGGTTCAGGATGGCCTCCGCGTCCGGCCCGGTAACATCGAACTTGGCGAAGCTGGACAGGTCCAGCACGCCGACCCGCTCGCGCACCGCCTTGCATTCGGCGGCCACCACCTCATGGGTGTTGTTGCGGCGGAAGCCGGGCTCCTCCTCGCGCCCATCCAGCGAGAACCATTTCGGCCGTTCCCAGCCGAAGGCTTGCGTATGCACGCCGCCCTTGGCCTTCAGCGTCTCATACAGCGTCGAGGTTCGCACCGGGCGCCCGGCGGGCCGTTCCTCGCCGGGCAGGTGCAGCACATACATATGCGCATAATCCTGGAACGACATGTCGCGGACGTAATCCTCGCTGGTCCAGGGCCCGAAGCGGCGCGGGTCGACGCCGGCCATGTTGATTTCGGCGTCGCCATGCACCATCCATTGCGCCAGATACTTGCCGGCCCCGGCGCCCTGGGCGATGCCGATGGCCGCGCCGCAGCTCATCCAGAAATTGGTCAGGCCCGCGGCCGGGCCCAGCAACGGATTATTGTCCGGCGTGTGCGGGATGGCGCCGTTGACGATGCGCTTGATGCCGGCTTTTTCGAACATCGGCATACGCTCGAACCAGCGTTCCATCCAGGGCGCCGCACGCTCCAGGTCTTCCTCGAACAGCTCGCTCTCGGAATCCCATTCCGGATAGCCGCCGCGGTCGGCCCAGGCCTCGCGGCAGTTCGGCTCATAGACACCGATCAGCCCACCCTTCTGTTCCTGGCGGTAATAGGAGGTGACATAGGGGTCGCGCATCACCGGAATTTCGGTGTCGCGCTCCAGGAACTCCGGCATCGCCTCGGTGACGATGTATTGATGCTCCATATTGGTGATCGGCGCGTCGCCGCCGACCCATTTCATGATCTCGCGCGCATAGCAGCCGCCGGCATTGACCACATGTTCGCAGGTCACGTCGCCCTTCTCGGTCGAAACCAGCCACTCGCCGCCGGGCAACTGCTTGATACCCAGGACACGGTTATGCCGTTCCAGCACCACGCCGGTATTGCGCGCCGCCCTGGCCATCGCGTTGCAGCAGGCCGCCGGGTCCACATGCCCGTCATCGGTCGTCCAGGCCACCGCCAGCACGCCGTCCAGCGATTCCAGCAGGGGATTCACCCGCATCGCCTCTTCCGGGCCGATGATCTCCATATTGAAGCCGATATTGCGCGATATGCCTTCCACATGCCGGAACCAGTCGACCTCTTCCGGCGTGGAGGCGAACCGTAACCCGCCGCAACCGTGCCAGCCGGTATATTGCCCGGTCATCTCCTCCAGCTTCGGATAGAGCGTGTTGCCGTAGTGATGGACCTTGGCCATGTTGTAGTCGCCGATGAAGCTGGGGCATTGCCCGGCCGCGTGCCAGGTCGAGCCGGAGGTCAGTTCCGCCTTCTCGATCAGCAGCGTATCGGTCCAGCCTTCCAGCCCCAGGTGATAGGCCAGCCCAACCCCCATCATTCCGCCGCCGACGATCACGACCCTCGCATGTGTCTGCATCCTTGCCTCCTGCTAACGTATGTCCCGACCATGTTTCATTGTCACCGAGCGACCTCGTCCTTCGAGACGGCTGCTGACGCAGCCTCCTCAGGATG
>DAOVHN010000498.1 GCA_030671915.1 Pseudomonadota bacterium | reverse complement strand
GTCGATATTCGGGTCGGGCCGGCTGAGGTCCCACATTTTCGGGTATTCGCCGAAGGCCCGCTTCATGTCCTCATGCACGCGCCGCTGCAGGTCGATGCCGAGGCCCGCGCGGTAAGCCCGGATGACGACGTCCGTACAGACCCCGATAGTCGCCGGCACGTCACCCATGGGGTAGGCGATACCGCGGTAGGATCCGTCATAGGTCACCTTGTGCCTTGTCCGCTCGACCGCGGCCGCGATCAGTTTGGCGACCGTACTGACGTCAGCTGCGCTTTTCTGGGCGCGCGCGGCATCGCTCCACGACATCGCGGCCAGGACTGCCAGAACCGTTAACAGGCCCCGGTTCAAGTTCAATTTCGCCATCCTCATGCCCTCAGTAAAGCGGATCGTTTGTTATCGGGAAATTATGGCGAAACGGCGGTCGGGCTCCGCAGGCGAGCGCAAAGCCGCGTTTTTCGAAATATTGCTGGTGGCGCTCTTC
This sequence comes from Pseudomonadota bacterium, assembly GCA_030671915.1. Taxonomy (GTDB): domain Bacteria; phylum Pseudomonadota; class Alphaproteobacteria; order UBA8366; family JADFVY01; genus JADFVY01. The sequence goes on along the minus strand of DAOVHN010000498.1, from coordinate 2,291 downwards.
GGCGCGCCAGAAATCGCCGGCGGTCAGGATTTCGGTCACCACGGGGGATTCATGGCGGCCCGACTGTTCTAGCCTTACCCGCGACAGGATCGCCGCACGTTCCTGTTCGCCGTCATGAACGAAAATCGCCGAGCGGTATTGCGGGCCCACATCGGGCCCCGGATTGTCCCGCTGGGTCGGGTCATGCAGGGCCCAGAAGGCATTCAGCAGTTCATCGTAGGTTACGCACGCCGGGTCGAACCGGATGCGCACCGCTTCCGCATGGCCGGTATCGCCACGGCGGATCTGTTCCGACGTGACGTTGGGTATGTGCCCGCCCGTATAACCCACGTCCGTGGCGAGGACGCCGGGGATCAGGCGAAATGCGGCTTCGACGCTCCAGAAGCATCCGGCCGCGAAGGTCGTGGTGGCCATGGCTGTCTCTCCCAATTGGCCCTTCCCTGCGCCAAATAATCTAGGCCATGGAGAGCCGGGCGGCAATGGCTGTCAAAATAGCCCGCTGCACGTGGTATAATCGCGGCATCTTGATTTTGCGGGCCAGCGGTACGATTGATAGGATATCATGGCTTCATCCAAGCTGGCGCGCCAACCACACGCGGATTGACAATAATGCGATTTTTTAACGTCGGCAGATCGGCGACAGTGCTTTTCCTCGCGGCATCCCTGGCGGCCTGCAGCAGTCCCAAGGTCAGCGACTCCCTCTATCGCGATAGCGAGGTGGGGACGTCCAAGAACGTCGTGCGCTGCCGCGTGCTGGAGGTTCGCGAGGTCGCGATCCGCGAGGACGACGCCCCGGAAAAGGGTGAGGCGATCGGCGCCATCCTGGGCGGCATCGCAGGCGCCATCCTGGGCAGCCAGATCGGCGGCGGCAAGGGCCAGGCGCTGGCCACCGAGGCCGGCGTGCTCGCGGGCGTGGTCGCGGGCGGCGCCGGCGGACGCCAGGCCGCCGACAAGATGAGCGAGCGCAAGGGCATCGAATATTCGATCATCCTGGACAACGGCGAGGAACGTACGCTGGTGCAGGATTTCCTGGAGGGCGACCGCGTCGTGCAGCCCGGCGAGACCTGCCGCATGCAGATCGAAAACGACGGCAAGAACCGCATTCTCCCCGCCGAACATCTGCCCGACCAGATCAACGCGCCGAAAACGACGACGGTTCAGTAAATCGCTTTCGGCTTATGCCGAACCGCACGAGCCCACTCTATTTGCGCGCGACGCCCGGCGCTCGGTAGAGGGCGAAGACGTGGAAGGGCGCATGCGATGGAACCCGTTGGTCGGTGACCCCGCAGTATTCCCCTGCATCGGCAGCTGACAGGAACAACCCGAACTCATTAAGCCGGTCTTTCCAGTCCCGGCTTAACTGCTGCATCTCACCCAAAGCAGTTCCACAATTGCTGAGGCCGCTGATCCAGCCGGAATCGCATACATCGTAGCCGAGGAAAATCCAGTTGCCGGGGCGGCTCTGGACGGGAACTGCCGTGTCGAAATTGGCCCACGGCGCAACATCGGAACCCGGTACTGTGTCGCCGACCATCTCCACGGCGATCGGCACGCCGCACGCGCCGGGCGAAGCATGCTCACGGAAGACCGCCAGCATCTCATCCAGTTCCGGCCACAGATCCATGAACGTGTCGTACCGCTTGTTAACGGGCTCCGCGACAATGGTTGGTGGGCGTTCGGGCCACCAGTCTTCAACACCAGGTATCTGCATTTCGCTCGGGCTTTCGAAAATCGATGGCCACACCATGGGGTCGAATGATAAAGGCCATTCGATTTCCGGACGCAGCAGATAGTGTTCACGGTGGTCGTTTATCCAATACTGCGGAAGGTATGCGTCGGCACACAGCCGGATATCGTAACCTAGGGGAAGCGCCGACACGGAACCTACTCCGCCGCCTTCGATACCGGCTTCACGCCCTTCCGCCCGATCAGCGCCGCGGCGCAGGCGTCGAGGATGGCGTCGGCGTCTATGCGGTAGTGGCGGAACAGGTCGGGCAGGTTGCCCGACTGGCCGAAATGCTCCACACCCAGCGGCTTGATGCGGTGGCCCAGCACGCCGCCGATCCATGACAGGGCCTCCGGGTGGCCGTCGGTGACGGTGACGATGCCGGCGTCCGGGGCCAGCGGCTCCAACAAGCGTTCCACATGGCTGCGCGCGCCCAGCCCCTCGCCATGCTGGCGCGACCGTTCGACGGCGTGCCAGCCGGCGCCCAGCCGGTCGGCCGAGGTCACGGCCAGCAAGCCGGCGCCCGGCGAATCCTCGATCAACTGTTCCCAGGCCGCGAGCGCCT
>DAOVHN010000024.1 GCA_030671915.1 Pseudomonadota bacterium | reverse complement strand
GGTCGAGGGCCGCGTCGATATGGGCGAGAAGGTCATCATCAATATCAAGACCTTCGCCGACGGCCATAACCCGCCCGACCGCGTCATCGAAACGATGTTCTGAGTATTGTTCGATCGCCTCTACCGAGCGACCTCACCCTTCGAGACGGGCCTTCGGCCCTCCTCGGGATGAGGGCGGCGCCGCTGGAACCGCGGTAACGCATACCTTCCGGCTAACCTTTATCTACCGCAAACTCACCCTGCGACGTTTATCGCGCATAGCCCGCGCATACATCTTTCCTGTGCCTGTTCTGCATCGAATCCAGACAAAACCCGCCGGAACCGCCCCGCGGGGCGTGGCGAGCGCCGATTCGACCGTGGCAAAGTACCTGTTTATACTCTTTTTCAAGGGCCGGCCGGTCGGGGTCGCGCCGCGGCTACGAGCGAGGTAGCCCATGCGGTTGACGCTCCGCGATCACCTTTTCGAACTGCTACGCCTGGCGGCGCCGGTGGTTGTCGCGCGCACCGGCATTCTGACGATGGCGACGGCCGACATCATCATGCTGGGCCATTACGGGGCCGAGGACGTGGCCTGGTACGGCATCGGCATGACGCCCTACATCGTGCTGCTGTTGATCGGCATCGGGCTGTTGACCGGCACGCTGGTGATGACCAGCCATGCCCGTGGCGCGGGCCGGTTGGCGGATTGCGGCCCGGTATGGCGCCGATCCCTGCCCTATGCGCTGCTGATCGGTCTCGCCGGGACGGTCATCAGCCAGTTCTCCGAGCCTTTCTTCCTGGCGATCGGGCAGTCGCCCGCCATTGCCGCGGGCGGCGGGGCGATTGCCGCGATCGCCGGCCTGGCGCTGGCCCCGACATTGATCCATTCCAACTCCACCTATTTCCTGGAAGGACTGGCCCGGCCCTTGCCGGGCATGACGGTCATTCTTGGCGGCAATCTGCTGAATGTCATACTTAACTGGCTGCTGATATTCGGCCATTGGGGTTTCCCCGAGATGGGGGCGGAGGGCGCGATCGCCGCTACCTCGATCGTCCGCTGCCTCATGGCCGCTGCGCTGGCCGGCTATATCTGGTGGCTGCCGGATCGTGAGACATTCGGTATCCGCAAGCCGCTGGACGGCGGCTGGTGGCGCGGCGGTGGCGAGCAATGGCGGCTGGGCTACGCGGCGGGCGTCAGCCAGGGCGTCGAGTCGTGTGCCTTCAACAGCCTGACCTTGATGGCCGGCCTGTTGGGCCCGGTTGCGCTGGCCAGCTATTCGATTTCGCTGAACCTCACCGCGCTGATTTTCATGCTGGCGCTGGGTTTCGGGGCGGCCACCGCGGTCAGGGTCGGCGCCGCACGTGGCGCCGGTGACCACCACCGAATGGTGACGGCTGGCTGGACCGGACTTGGCGCGACGGTCGCGGTCATGGCCACGCTCGGCGTTCTGCTGTGGTTTTTGCGCGGCGAGATCGCGGCGCTCTATACCAGCGATGCGGACTTGCGCGTGATCCTGCCCATACTGTTCTCCATCGTTGCGTTATTCCTGATCGCGGATGGCGGGCAGGTGGTGATGACCTTCGCGCTGCGCGGCGCGGGCGACGCCTGGGTGCCGACGGCGATCCACCTCATGTCTTTTTTCGTCGTGATGATTCCGGCGGCCTGGTTTCTCGCCTTCCCGATGGGGCTGGGCGTCCGGGGCCTGGTGATATCTATCGCGCTGGGCGCGGGCGCCGCGCTGCTGGCCCTGAGCTTCAGGTTCTGGTTGGTTAGCAGAGCTATTAAAGATTGATCGGCTCCGGCCGCGCAAGCGGGGAAATCAAACGTCCGTGATGGTCGGCTTGTCGCCGCAGAGCGGGCAGTCGGGGTTCTTCGGGATATTCACCGTGCGCAGCATCACGTCCATCGCGTCGTACAGCAACAGCCGCCCGGCAAGGCCGGTACCCAGGCCCAGCAGTTCCTTCAGAACCTCCGTCGTCTGCATGGCGCCGACGACGCCGGCCAGCGCGCCGAAGATGCCCGCCTCCTCACAGCGCGGCGCGATATCCGGCGGCGGCGCGCTGGGGAAGATGCAGCGATAGCAGGGCTTGCCTTCTTCATAAGCCTTGATGGTGGTCGCCTGGCCCTCGAATCGCAGCATCGCGGCGGTAACCAGCGGCTTCCTTTCCAGGTAGCAGGCGTCGTTGACCAGATAACGGGTCGGGAAGTTGTCGCTGCCGTCGGCCACCAGGTCGTAGTCGGCGATGATGGCGCGGGCGTTCACCGCGGTCAGCCGCTCCTTGTAGCCATTGACCCTGATCTCGGGATTGAGCGCGGCGATGGTTTCGGTGGCGCTGTCGACCTTCGATGTGCCGACGCGTGCCGTGGTATGGACGATCTGGCGCTGCAGGTTGGTGATGTCGACCTCGTCGTCGTCGATCAGGCCCAGCGTGCCGACGCCGGCCGCCGCCAGATACATCAGCACCGGAGAGCCCAGCCCGCCGGCCCCGATCACCAGGACACGCGATTGCAGCAGTTTGATCTGCCCTTCCTCGCCGACCTCGTCCATGATGATGTGGCGGGCGTAACGGTGCAGGCGTTCCTCGGTGATTTCCATGGATGGTACCCTTAGGCGGTGATTCCCTCGAACATCGCGGTCGAGAGATAGCGCTCGGCGAAATCGGGGATGATGACGACGATCCTCTTGCCCTTCATCTCAGGCCGTTCGCCGATCTCCAGCGCCGCGGCCAACGCCGCGCCCGACGAAATACCCACCGGCACGCCTTCCAGCGCCGCCAGTTTACGCGCGGTCGCGAAGGCGGTTTCGTTGGCGATGGAGACGGTCTCGTCAATCAGTTCGGTCTTCAGAATCGACGGGATGAATCCGGCGCCGATGCCCTGGATCATATGTTTGCCGGGCTCGCCGCCGGCCAATACGGGGCTGTCCTCCGGCTCCACCGCGACGATCCGGACATCCGGATTGCGGGCTTTGAACACCTCGGCGCAGCCGGTCAGCGTGCCGCCCGTGCCCACGCCCACGACCAGCATGTCGAACTTGCCGCCGGTGTCGCGCCAGATTTCCTCGGCCGTCGTCTCGCGATGGATTTCCGGGTTGGCGGGGTTCTCGAACTGCGCCGGCATGACGGCGTCGGGCAGCGAGGCGACGATTTCCTCGGCTTTGGCGATGGCGCCCTTCATGCCCTTGTCGGCCGGTGTCAGCTCCAATTCCGCGCCCAGCAGTTTCAGCATCTTGCGCCGCTCTACCGACATCGATTCCGGCATGGTCAGGATCAGCCGGTAACCACGCGCCGCAGCCACGAAGGCCAGCGCAATGCCGGTATTGCCGGAGGTCGGCTCCACCATCACCGTGCCTTTCCGCAACTTGCCGGCGGCTTCCATGGCGTCGATCATGGCAAGGCCGATGCGGTCCTTGACCGAGGCCAGCGGGTTGAAGAATTCCAGCTTGCCGAGAATTTCCGCCTCGACGCCGGCATCCGCGGCAAGCCGCGAAAACCGCACCAGCGGCGTAGCGCCGATCGTTTCGACGATATTGTCGTAAATCTTGCCCCTGAACTCCTGATTTCCGCCGCTCATCCTGTCTCCATGACGTCCGTATTACGAATCAGATATTGAAATCCGCGCTCTTTTTCGCGGTGCTGTCGATGCCGGCCTTGCGGGCCGTTTTGCACAAATCCTCGACGCTGACCACGTCCAGCTTGACCAGCGCCTCTTCCTGAAGATCCTGCCATAGCGGTTGCAACACCACGCGGCCGAGGTCGGACCCGGTATCCTCGTCTTCTTCGTCGGGGTCCATGCCGGCGACGATGCGCACGATCTCGCCCAGCGGGATGCGCCGGCGCTCACGCGCCAGGCGATAGCCGCCACGCGGGCCGCGTACGCCGCGCAGGATATCGGCGCGGACGAGCTGCTGCAGTACCTGCTCGAGGTATCGCCGGGGGATACCCTGGCGCTCGGCGATATCCTTGCTCTGCACCGGATGTTCGCCGGAATTGTAGGCGATATCGACCACCGCCTCGATCGCGAACATCAGTTTCCGGGTAAGCCTCAACATTTAGCGCACCATCCCGTCGGTTCCGGTAGACCCGAACCCGCCCGCCCCGCGTTCCGAAGAAGGCAGCTCGGACTCGGACTCGACCTCGCGCCAGCCCAGCCGCGTGACCGGGGCCACCACCATTTGCGCGATCCGCATGCCGCGCGAAACCGTGAACTCCTCATCGCCCAGATTGGCCAGGATGACCTTCACCTCGCCCCGGTAGTCGGCGTCGATGGTGCCCGGACTGTTCAACACCGTGATCCCGTTTTTCAACGCCAACCCCGAGCGCGGGCGCACCTGCGCCTCATGGCCCTCCGGCAGCGCAATCACCAGACCGGTGGGAACCAGCATGCGCGCCCCCGGCGCCAGCGCCAGGTCCGCGTCGACCGCCGCCAGCAGGTCCAGCCCCGCGCTGTCCGCCGTGGCGTACCCGGGCAGCGGAAGGTCGGCGCCATGGGGCAGCCGCGTTACGGAAACCGGTACGTTATTCATTATGCAATTCAACCCTTTGCCGCGATATTTTCTGCAATTCGTTCAGCAAGCCGCCGCGCGACTTCCTCCTTCGACATCCGGGGCCAGTCCTCGACCCCGGCGTTGTCGATCAGATGGATGACATTGGCGTCCCCGCCGAAGGTGCCGGTGGCCGGCGAGACGTCATTCGCCAGAATCCAGTCAACGCCCTTTTTTTTCCGTTTTGCCTTCGCATGCTCGACGACTTTTTCAGTCTCCGCGGCGAAGCCGATCAAAAGGCCGGGGCGCAGATTGCCGGCCTCGCCCAGCGTACGCAAAATGTCGGGGTTCTCGGTCAGTGCCAGCGCCGGCGGACCGCCGCCGTTCTTCTTCAGCTTCTGACCGGCTTCTTCCGCCATTCGCCAGTCCGACACCGCCGCGGCGCAGACCGCCACGTCCACCGGAAGGGCCTGCCGGCAGGCGTCCAGCATCTCGCGGGCGCTTTCCACATGGATCACCGATATGCCTGCCGGGTCGGCCAGGGCGGTTGGCCCGCTGACCAGCGTTGTCTCGGCGCCCAGCCTGGCCAGCGCGCGCGCGATGGCGTGGCCCTGCTTGCCCGAAGACCGGTTGGCGATGTAGCGCACCGGGTCGATCGCCTCATGGGTCGGACCGCTGGTGACCAGCGCTGTGCTGCCCGCCAGTGGGCGGGCTTTTCCCAGGGCGCCCGCCGCCGGCGTAACCGCCGGCGCCTCGCCGCGGAAAAACGCCTCGATGGCGCCGAGGAGTTCGGCCGGCTCGGCCATGCGTCCCTCGCCGAACTCGCCGCAGGCCATGTCGCCGGCGCCGGGACCGACGCGCAGCACGCCGCGCGATGCCAGGGTCTCGACATTTGCACGGGTGGCGGCATGTTCCCACATGCGCACATTCATTGCGGGCGCTACCATCACCGGCTTGTCGGTCGCCAGCAGCGCGGTCGTCGCAAGGTCGTCCGCCAGGCCGGCGGCCATCTTCGCCAGGATGTCGGCGGTGGCCGGCGCCACCACCAGCAGGTCGGCGTCGCGCGACAGTTCGATATGCCCCATCTCGGCTTCATCGGTCAGTGAGAACAGATCGTCATAAACATTGTCGCCGCTCAATGCCGCCAAGCTTAGCGGTGTCACGAACTGCGCGCCGCCCCTGGTCAGGATGCAGCGCACCGACGCGCCTCGCTCGCGCAGGCGGCGGATCAGCTCCAGCGTCTTGTAGGCGGCGATTCCGCCCGCGACGATCAGCAATATGCGCTTATTGGAAAGCAAGGTTTTGCGGCTCTCCGGGTCCGTTAAAAATACAAATCGATACTGTTATACATACATAACCCGCGCGCGTGCACGCGGCAACCTGTTCTTGCGCCGGAGTTCATTAAGGCAAGTTTAACTAAAATTTGAGTTAATTTCCGTTCGATTCTGAATCGACCCTTGAGTCCCGTGGCTTTCACGCTAACCTGTCAATGCCAGCACCACCGCCACCGTGACCAGCGCAGTCGCCGCGGCGACGATTGCCGCGGGCCACAGGCCGCTATCCCGGTTCCGCAAGGCTGCCTCGGTGTCGGGATGCAGCCGCATGCCGCCTTCCTCGACCATCTTGCCGGCCAGATCGATCCGATCCAGCAGCAGCGGCAGGCGTTCAAGCTGGGTCAACGCCGTTTCCGCCGCGTCGCGAAGCCGGGCCTGCGGCCCCCGGTTTTCCCACATCCATTCCTCAATCAGGGGCTGGGCCAGAACCCACATATTGAGGGCCGTGTCCAGTTTGCGGCTGACACCCTCGGCGACCAGCATGGTCTTTTGCAGCAACAACAGTTGTGGCTGGGTTTCCATTTCGAACTGTTCGGTCACCTGGAACAGATGGGCCAGAAGCCGGGCCAGCGAAATTTGCTCCAGCGGCAGGCCCAGGATCGGCTCGCCGATCGACCGGCAGGCCTGCGTGAAGGCGTCGCGCGACATATGCGCCGGCACATAGCCGGCCTGGAAATGCACCTCCGCCACCCGGCGATAGTCGCGCTGCAGGAAAGCCAGCAGCATGTCGGCCAGGTAATTGCGGGTCTTGCGGTCCAGCCGCCCCATGATGCCGAAATCAACCGGCATCAACGCGCCGTCGCGGCCGATGAACATATTGCCGGGATGCATGTCGGCATGGAAGAAGCCGTCCCGGAAGACCTGGTAGAAAAAGATCCGGGCCGATTTTTCGATGATATCGCGCGGGTCCAGCCCGGCCTCGACCAGCGCCTCGACTTCGTCGATCGAAATACCATCGATGCGCTCGGTCGTCAGCACCCTGTGGCCGGTGCGCTGCCAGTCTACCCTTGGCACATGGAAATCGTGGTCGCCGGCGAAATTTTCGGCCAGTTCCGCTGCGGCGGCCGCTTCCATCCGCAAATCCATTTCCATCCGGACCGTGTCCTCGAAGGTGCGGACCACCTCCACCGGTTTCAGGCGGCGCAGGTCGGGCCGTGCACGCTCCACCAGCCGTGCGACCCAATACATAAGGGCCAGGTCGCGGGCGAAGATTGCTTCCACGTCCGGGCGCAACACCTTGACCGCCACCTCTTCGCCATCGGTCGTGGTCGCGAAATGGACCTGGGCGATCGACGCGGCTGCAATTGGTTCGGAATCGAAACGATCGAACAACTCCTCGATCGTCCGGCCCAGCACCGCCTCGATGATCGCCTTCGCCTGGTCCGAAGGGAATGGCGGCAGCTTGTCCTGCAGCGACGACAGGTCGCTGGCCACCTCCTCGCCCACCAGGTCGGACCGGACCGAAAGGGCCTGGCCCAGCTTGATGAAGGTGGGGCCCAGCGCCTCGCAGGCGGCGGCCAGCCGCTCGCCCGGCCGGCCGGGTGCGTGGCGGCGCGAGATCAGCCGCGCCAGCGTCATCACCGCCGGCGCGACGCCCAGCTGCTCCAGCGGGAACAGGGCATCGTGGCGCGCCAGGGTGCGCGCGATCAGGAGAAGCCTGAACAGATTTGCAATCGCCTTCAGCATCGGGATAGTTACCTGTCATACCAAGGTTCGTTGATAATGACCCATTTGATGGCGCGCGCCACCGAAGGCCGGGTTCCCTTGACCGCTCGCGGCGTCGTGCTCCGCTCGTGGTGCGCGGCACCACGGCGCGAACCGCTTCTGACGAGCGGACAAGGGAAACCGGTCAAATGGGTCATTATCAACGATCCTTGGTATCAGATACGCCAGGCGGAATGGATTGCCGCGATCCCGCCCGAAAGGTTCCGGTATTTCACCTGGTCGAGGCCGGCCGCCTCGATGCGCGCCACCAACTCGTCTTGTGGCGGAAAGCGGCGGATGCTTTCGGCGAGGTATTCGTAAGACTCGCGATCGCCCACCACCCACTGGCCCAGCGCCGGCAGAACGGAAAATGAATAGCGGTCATAAAGCGGTTCCAACCAGGACCATGCCAGCCGGCTGAATTCCAGGCAGAGGAACCGCCCGCCGGGTTTCAGGACGCGCCTTGCCTCGGCCAGCGCCTTGTCGATATGTGTCACGTTGCGCAAGCCGAATGCAATGGTATAGGCGTCGACGCAGTTGTCGGGCATGGGCAGCGCCTCGGCATTGCCGACCGTCCAGTCGACACCGCGCAAAATGCCCCGGTCGATGGCGCGGTTGCGCCCCACCATGACCATCTCCTCGGTCAGGTCACAGACGGTCACTTGCCCGCCGCCCTTCTCCAGAAAGCGGAAGGCGATATCGCCGGTGCCGCCCGCCACGTCCAGCAGATGCATGTCCGCCCGGGGCGCCAGCCAGCCAATGAATTCCGCCTTCCAGGCGCGGTGGATGCCCAGCGACATCAGGTCATTCATCATATCGTAGCGGTTGGCCACGCTGTCGAACACGCCGCGGACCAGCCTTGACTTGTCCTTGGCGCGCACTTCCCGGAAGCCGAAATCGGCGACCTCTTCCATTCCGTCTTTTTCCTTGTCCTGCATGGCGGCGACGATAGCGCAGCAGCGCCGCCTTTGCTAGAAGGGAGCAACATCCAAATACCGGAAGAGAGCATGCCCGAACTTCCCGAAGTCGAAACCGTCAGGCGGGGCTTGCAGCCCGTCCTGGAAGGCCATCTGCTCGCCGATGTGGTGCAGCGCCGGCCCGACCTGCGCTTTCCCCTGCCTGAACGCATGCCCGAGCGGCTGCGCGGGCGGCGGGTCATCCATGTTGGGCGGCGCGCGAAATTTATTCTGATGGACCTGGACGATGGCCAGGTGCTGATTATCCATCTCGGCATGTCGGGGCGGATGACGATTCACGAGGATGCGCCGCCGCCGGCGGGACGGCACGACCATGTGGAGTTCCTGACCGACGCCGGCGTGACGGTCCGTTTCAACGACGCGCGGCGATTCGGGATGATCGACCTGGTGGCCGGCGATGCGCTGGATGCCTACCCGATGCTGGCCGGGTTGGGGCCCGAACCGCTGAGCAACGAATTCAACGAGGCGGCCCTGTCGGCGGCGCTTGCCGGGCGGCGCACGCCGATCAAGGCGGCGCTGCTGGACCAGCGCGTGGTCGCCGGGCTGGGCAATATATATGTCTGCGAGGCGCTGTGGCATGCCGGCATATCGCCTCGGCGCGGCGCCCATACGATTCCCGGCGCGCGGGCGGCCCGGCTGGTGCCCGCGATTCGGCAGGTTCTGGAGGCGGCGATTGCGGCCGGTGGCTCCAGTCTGCGGGATTATGTTCAGGCCAGCGGCGAGCTTGGTTATTTCCAGCATGAATGGCGCGCCTATGGCCGCGAGGGCGAAAACTGCGGCCGCGAAGGATGCAATGGAGTCATCCGGCGCATCACCCAGTCCGGCCGCTCCACTTTCTACTGTGCACTGCATCAAAGATAATGTGCATTGCGGTATGATGATGCTATAGCAGGACAATGCGACGCATGGCGGGCAAGATACTATTTGTTCTGGCGCTGCTGGCGATGGTTTCGCCGGCCGGTGCACAGGTTTTTTTCGAGCTGCTGGAGGACGTGCCGGTGATGCCCGCCCTCACCCCCGTGGCCGATGCAGGCATCGAGTTCGATGCCCCTTCGGGGCGCATTGTCGAGGCTTACGCCATTGGCGCCACCGACCGCGAATCGGTGCTCGACTTTTACCGCGCCACGCTGCCGCAGCTTGGCTGGCAGGCTGGCGCCGGCAACGCCTTCCTGCGGGAATCGGAATCATTGAAGATCGATTTTTTTGGGCCGGACGGCGAGATCACCGTGCGCTTCACGGTGGCGCCCGCAGCATCCGGCGGCTGACACACTGCTAATCAACATCAAGGAAAAGACTCAAACGATGTCCTTCGAGAATATCATCGTGGAAAAGCGCGAGGCCGTCGGCCTCATCACCCTGAACCGCCCGCAGGCGCTGAACGCCCTGTGCAACGCGCTGATCGCCGAACTGGGCCAGGCGCTGGACGATATGGAGGCGGACGACGCCATCGGCTGCGTCGTCCTGACCGGTTCGGAAAAGGCCTTCGCGGCCGGCGCCGACATCAAGGAGATGCAGTCCCAGTCCTATATGGATGCCTATCTGGCGGACTTTATCACCGTCGGCTGGGAGCGCGTGACGACCTGCCGCAAGCCGATCGTCGCGGCGGTGGCCGGCTATGCGCTGGGCGGCGGCTGCGAGGTGGCGATGATGTGCGACGTCATTCTGGCGGCCGATACGGCGAAGTTCGGCCAGCCCGAAATCACCATCGGCACCATCCCGGGCTCCGGCGGCACCCAGCGCCTGACACGCGCGGTCGGCAAATCCAAGTCCATGGAAATGATCCTGACCGGCCGCATGATGGACGCCGACGAAGCCGAGCGCGCCGGGCTGGTCAGCCGGATCGTCCCCGCCGGCGAGTTGGTCGAGGAGGCCATCAAGACGGCGGCAAAGATCGCATCGATGTCGCGCCCTAGCGTCATCATGGCCAAGGAGGCGATCAATCGCGCCTTCGAAACTACGCTTTCCGAGGGCGTGCGTTTCGAACGCCGCCTGTTCCATTCGACCTTCGCAACCGAGGATCAGAAGGAAGGAATGGCGGCTTTCACCGAAAAGCGGAAGCCGGTTTTCAAGAACCGCTGAGTAAATGGTCGCATTCGGGATTCAGCAGGGTTGACGGCGGCCCCGGACCCCTATATAAACCGCCGCCTTGAACGATATTCAGTGAAAGTTTCGGAACGGAAAAATGGCTCACCATAAATCAGCCAAGAAGCGGATTCGCCAGACCACGCGGCGGACCGAGGTCAATCGCAGCCGGGTCAGCAGGATCCGCACCTATGTGAAGAAGTTTGACGCGGCGCTTGCCAGCGGCGACAAGGCGGCGGCCGAGGCGGCCTTCCGCGAAGCGATGCCGGAACTGCAGCGCGGCGTTACCCGCGGCGTTCTTCGCCGCAACACGGTCTCGCGTAAAATTTCGCGCATGTCGGCCCGGGTCAAGGCGCTCGGATAAGTCTGCCGACCACCGCAATTAGCGCAGCTCGAATGTGCCGCGTTCCCCAGGGAGCGCGGCATTTATTTTTGCAATTTTCTTTCGCGCCCCTTTCTTCTGGAAATTCAATTGGCTGGCGGGAGTCAAACATTTTTTTTACGATGTTCCCTATTCGGGCTCATTGCATCCATCGAAATGCGCCGATACATTGTACTCGATCAAGGGGGCGGATGCCAAAGTACGCAAAGTACTTTTCGCCATAAGTAAAATACAAAATTGAAAAGGAATTCGAACATCTGTCCGGTGTGAGGTAACTTTCCAGTATCCACAATGGCAGGTGCCAGAACTTTTTTTGTTTTTATTAAGAATGATCGTTGCTATTGCTTCCGTGCGCTGATTGTGGATGGGTTGGCGCCGTCTATATTGAACGACAATAAATGCCTGTCAAATATAGATGAAACGCCTGTCGATCTATCCGGGCCGTGCCGGCAACGCCAAATCCGGACCTTAGGGTGCGGGGACGCCGGTGTCCGATCTGGTGGGAACCGGGCGGGATGCCGAACATAACAAGTGCCTGCGGGCCAGTGGGTTGAGTAAGTTAATGAACACCTATTTCAATGAGGACG
>DAOVHN010000411.1 GCA_030671915.1 Pseudomonadota bacterium | reverse complement strand
GGGCGCATCATCGTCACCTGCGTACGCCATCTCGGCCCGGATCGCGGCCTGACCGTGGCCAGGGACATGATCGCCGAGCCGCATCCTTATGTTGTCGGTTTCGGCATGGGCGGCGACGAGACGGCGTTTCACCTTCGCGATTTCCTGCCCGTCTTCCGGCTTGCCGCCGATGCGGGGCTGGGCTGCACGGTCCATGCCGGCGAGGTCTGCGGTCCCGAAAGCATATACGCCGCGCTAGATGAGTTGCCGGTAACGAGACTGGGCCACGGGGTGCGCGCCATCGAAGATCCGCACCTGGTCGAACGCATCGCACGCGACGGCATCGTGCTGGAACTCTGCCCGCACAGCAATGTCGCGACGGGCATATACGCCGACATGGCGTCGCACCCCTTTCCGGCGTTGCTGGCCGCCGGATGCAGGGTGACACTGAATTCCGACGATCCGCCCTATTTCGCAACCTCGATCGGCCGCGAATACGCCACGGCCGCCGAGGATTTTGGCCTGACCGACGATGGCTTGCGCGCGGTGACGAGAACCGCGCTGGAAGCAGCCTTCATCGATGGAGAAACCCGAACAGACCTGCTGGCCCGCCTGGACGGGTCCGGTTACGGGGATTCTGGCATCCACACTGGGAGGGGCGCCGGTTTCATTGAAGAAAGAGGACAACAACACAGAAAGGGAAAGGCATGAAACGTACAACTTTACTGCAAGGAATAAGTATGATCGCGGGCGGCATCGCCCTTATTTTCCTCGCCGCGCCGGCGGCGAACGCGGCCGAGCCGAACGATAACCTGAACGCGACTTTGTGGATGCAGTCGTCGGTGGAATATGCCGGCGTGACGATGGGCGCCTATCAGCTCGCCACCGCCATGCTGGACAAGGCGCTGGCCGATGCGAACTGGACCGCGATCCCCGGCGAGCAGGGCGACAGCTACAAGGACAAGCCGCCGGCGGTGATCCTGGATGTCGATGAGACCGTTCTCGACAACTCCAAATACCAGGCCTGGATGGTGATGAACAACGAGACCTTCCATCCGAAAACCTGGGGCGAGTTCGTCAATTCGGTGGATTCAATGCCGATCCCGGGTTCGCTGGCATTCACCAAATACGCCGACAGCAAGGGCGTGAAGGTGTTCTACGTGTCCAACCGGACCGGCGACCTGGAGGATGCCACCCGCGAGAACCTGAAGAAATTCGGCTATCCGATGGGCGGCAATGTCGACACCGTGCTGCTGAAGAAGGAGAAGCCGGAATGGAAGTCGTCCAAGAAGAGCCCGCGCCGCACCCATGTCGGCAACGACTACCGCGTGCTGCTGGTACTGGGCGACAATTTTGGCGACTTCGTGGACGGTTACAAGGGCAGCCTGGACGAACGGCATGCGCTGCTGGAACAGCACAAGGCCATGTGGGGCACCAAATGGATCGTGCTTCCCAACCCGTCATACGGTTCCTGGGAATCCGCGCCCTACGGCCATAACTACAAGGAAGCCGACCAACGCGGCATGAAACAGGGCGCGATGGCCGTTTGGGCGAAGTAATTCACCCAGCAACATTTCGACCGGTTCGGAGGGCGTCCCATCGGGGCGCCCTCCCCTATTTGGTGCCGAAAATCCTGTCGCCGGCATCGCCCAGGCCGGGCAGGATATAGCCGCGATCATTGAGTTCCCGGTCGATGGCGGCGGTATAGACGGGCACGTCCGGATGGGCCTTGGTGAAGGTCTTGATGCCTTCCGGCGCCGCCAGCAGGCAGACGAATTTCAGGTTTTTGGCGCCGGCGGCCTTGACCCGGTTCACCGCCGCGATCGACGAATGGGCGGTCGCCAGCATCGGGTCGACCACGATGCTCAGCCGGTCGCCCAGCGAATGCGGCACCTTGAAATAATACTCCACGGCCTCCAGCGTTTCGTGGTCGCGGTACAGCCCGACATGCCCGACCCGCGCCGAGGGGATCAGGTCCAGCATGCCCTGCAGCAGGCCGTCGCCGGCCCGCAGGATGGATATCAGGCAGAGCTTCTTGCCGCCCAGGACCGGCGAGTCCATTTTCTCCAGCGGCGTTTCGATTTCACGCATGACCAGCGGCAAATCCCGCGCCACCTCGTAGAGCAGGAGCAGGCTGATCTCGCGCAGCAGTTCCCTGAACATCGCCGTCGGCGTGTCCTTCATGCGCATTAATGTCAGCTTGTGCTGTACCAGCGGATGATCGATAACCGTGACGTCCGTTTTGCCCATCTCTCCGATCTCTCCTGCGAATCCGGTTGGTGCCCGCGCCAGTAGACCCGAACGCGCCGTCCGGAACAAGCCATTGTCAGGGGCATTGTCGGAGAAAATCGGCTTGAGCGGTCGGTCGATCCCGAGGCGTTACATCGGCAGGAGGAGTACCGGAGCGTCCGGCTGTGGAACCTGATCGTGTATCCGCCCCAGCGAACGGTCCTGCGAGGGTTCCGTTCACTGAGGCGGTCGATACACGGCCTTGGGATACTTGGTGGCCCGGTCCACTGACGCTTGCCAAGGCAAGCGTCAGTGTCGAAGGACCTGGACCTAGACGGCCGGGGCGCCGTTACCCGACAGGGTCACCGGGACGGACGGCTCGTCAATGTCGTCGCTGGTGACCGTCAAGGTTCCGGCGACGATGCCCTCGGCGAGCGGCGTGTAGTCCACCCGGATGGTGACCTGACGGCCGGCCGCGATCACGAACGTGGTCGGGGTGCCTGCCGCAAGGGCGAAGTACGGGCTTCCCGTAACCGCCAGTCCGGTGACCGTAAGGTCCGCGGTACCCGGGTTCTGGATGGCGATGTAGCCGCTGCTGCTGGCGCCGACGACCACGTCTCCGTAATCGTAGGACACCACCGGCAGATTGATATCGGCCACACCGGCCAGCCCGTTGCCGCTCAAGCTCACCGACAGGTTCGGATCCACCGGATCGTCACTGGCGACCGCCAGGGATCCGGCGGCCGCGCCGGCGACGGTTGGTGTGTAGGTCACCTCGACCGTCACCTGACGCCCGGCCTCGACCAGGAACGTGGCCGGGGTGCCTGCCGCAAGGGCAAAGTCCGTGCTTCCCGTCAACGTCAGACTGGTGACGTTGAGGTCGGCGTCGCCCAGGTTCTGGATGGCCACGGAGGCAGTCTGGGTCGTACCGACCAGGACATCACCGTAGGCAACCGACGTGGTTGGCAGGTTGATGTCCGCCGGCGCACCCGTGTCCACAGCGTTGCCGCTCACCGCCACCGGAACCGACAACTCGTCGCCATCGTTGCTGGTGATGGTCAGCGTATCGACGTCGCCACCGGTCACAAGCGGGCTGTAGCTCACCTCGACCGTGGCCGAGAAGCCGCCCGCGATGGTCAAGGATGCGGGC
>DAOVHN010000550.1 GCA_030671915.1 Pseudomonadota bacterium | reverse complement strand
GACCTCGGCGTCGTCCACCAGGGCGACGACGATCGCCCCGTTCTCCGCCGTGTCACAACGCTGGATCAGCACCGTATCGCCGTCGAAGATGCCGGCCTCGATCATCGAATCGCCTTCCACCTTCAATGCGTAATGTTCGCCGCCGCCGATCATCGAGGCCGGTACATCGACATTGCTGGAATGATCGCTCCATGCCTCTATCGGCGTGCCGGCCGCGATCTTGCCCAGCAACGGCAGGGTGATGTTGTCACCTTCCAGCGGCGCGGCGGAGGGCGAGGCCTTGAAATCGGGGCGCACCACATTGCCTTTCGGGCCGCCGCCCATGTTGTCGGGCAGTTTAACCACTTCCAGCGCACGGGCGCGATGCGGCAGGCGCCGGATGAAACCGCGCTCCTCCAACCCTGTTATCAGCCGGTGGATACCCGATTTCGATTTCAGGTTCAGGGCATCCTTCATCTCGTCGAATGAAGGAGATACGCCGGTATCATCAAGACGTTTGTTAATAAAATTCAGAAGCTCGTATTGCTTGCGTGTCAGCATCGCAGTTCAGTCCCCCGGATCATGTTGCCCCTCTGGCGTGGCGGCATTTTGCTGATCGATGGCTCCACCCATGTGGAGCCGGTTGGCCATACGGTTTGAGACTTTGCTCTAGTGGCTTCCTTTAAGCGAAACACCACATATAGAACAAAACCAAAACATACGCACATGTTCTAGTTTGGTTCTTTTTTTAGGTCAAGGGGGAAAAAGGGTCTTGTACCGTTTTTTTTCGTCACGCGCGGGACAACCCACCGGGCAGGGGAATGATCGGCACGCGCTCGCCGGCCGCGAGCCCCGGGGCGTTGGGCGACCGCACGACGAGGCAGTCGGCCTGTGCCAGCATGTTCAGCATCGAGCTGTCCTGCCGGGTGAAGGGGGTTACCAGCAACTCGCCGTTTTCGTCGTTCGACAGCGCGCCGCGCAGGTAATCCTGGCGCTCGTCGTTCTCGGCCAGAGGTTCCGTCAGGCGGGCGGTCAGGCGGTGCTCTCCGTCATTCTCCGCCATGCCCAGCATTCGCGCCAGCGCCGGTCGCAGAAAGAGGATAGAGCAAACCAGCGCCGATACTGGGTTGCCCGGCAGGCCGAGCACCGGCGTATCGCCGACATGGCCGAAGATCAGCGGCTTTCCGGGCCGCATGGCGATTTTCCAGAAGCCCAGCTCGAAGCCGATCTCGCCCAAGACGCTCTGCACCAGGTCGTGGTCGCCGACCGACGCACCGCCGCTGGTCAGCAGCAGGTCGGCGCCCCGGGCCCCGGCGGCCATTGCGGCCAACGCCTCGCGGTCGTCCGGCGCGATGCCCAGGATATAGGGCTCGCCACCGAATACCCGGACCATCGCCGACATGCCCAGACTGTTGGAGCTAACGATCTGGTCCGGTCCGATGGGATCGCCCGGCATAACGATCTCGTCGCCGGTCACCAGGATGGCTACACGCGGGCGGCGGTGGACCATGATCCAGGGCGTGTTCATCGCCGCCGCCAAGGCGACGTCGCGGGCGGTGAGCAGGTGTCCGGCCCGCAGCAGCACGTCCCCCTCGCTGAAATCAAGACCCGCCGGGCGCACGAAGCGGCCCTCGGGTGCGCTTGTCAGTACCGTTACCGTGCCGTCACCGGCTTGCGCATTCTCTTGCATGATGACCGCGTCGGCCCCGTCGGGGACCGGGCCGCCAGTGAATATTCGCACCGCCTCGCCCGCGCCGAGCGTACCCTGCCAGGCGCCACCGGCCGGAGCCTGCCCGACGATCTTCAGCGTGACCGGGACCTCAGCCACATCCTCGGCCCGCACGGCATAGCCGTCCATGGCGGACATTGCGGCCGGTGGCTGGGTGCGCCGCGCGACGATATCCCCGGCCAGGACGCGGCCCAGCCCGTCGGCGACGCTGATCTGTTCGGCCGGCAGTGGCGCCATGGCGCCAAGGATGCGGTCCAGGGCCTGTTCGACGGACAGCATCAACCGGCCCTGTATTCGCCGGATTTACCCCCGGCCTTGTGCATCAGTCGGACATCCACGATCCGCATGCCGCGGTCCACCGCCTTGCACATGTCGTAGACCGTCAGCGCCGCCACCGAAACGGCTGTCAGCGCCTCCATCTCGACGCCGGTGCGGCCCTTCAGTTTGCAGGTGGCGGTGATATCGACCGCGTTGCGGGCCTCGTCCACGGAAAGATCGACCTTGACCGAGGTCAGCGCCAGGGGATGACAGAGCGGGATCAGGTCGGGTGTGCGCTTGGCGCCCATGATGCCGGCCAGTCGCGCCACCGACAGCACGTCGCCCTTTTTGACGCCGCCCTCCAGGATCCTCGCAATCGTTCCCGGCTCCATGAGGACGCTGCCGGCCGCCGTGGCTGTGCGCTCGGTGATGTCCTTGTCGGAGACATCGACCATCAGGGCCTTGCCCTCCGCGTCGAAATGAGTAAATTTAGACAATATCGGGATCCTTCCTGTCTCGGTCAGGCGGGTACG
>DAOVHN010000487.1 GCA_030671915.1 Pseudomonadota bacterium | reverse complement strand
TTGACGGCGCGCAATGTACTCCGGCGCGCGCCCGCGCGCAACGCCCCGCGACCGTAAATTTTCACCGCAGCAATTCGCGGATTTCCCTGAGCTCGACCAGCACTTCGCGAAGCTCGTCGCTGTTGCCCGCCGGGGTGGCGGCCGGCGCACTGGCCGGCGAGGCCGAAGACACGTCGCCGCCAGCGAGCACGCCCTTGACACCCGACGTCTTCAACAATTTCTGGACGCCGCGGATCGAATAGCCCTCGTCATGCAGCAGCTCGCGAATGCGGCGGATCAGCGCGACGTCGTCGGGCCGGTAATAGCGCCTGTTGCCGGCCCTCTTGACCGGCCGGATCTGCGAAAAACGGCTTTCCCAGAACCGCAATACATGCTGTGCCACGCCCACCATGTCCGACACCTCGCCGATGGTGCGATAGGCCTCGGGCGATTTGCCGCTTGTATCGCCGGCGGCTTCAGTCATCTGTGTGATGCCTAGTGTCAGGCGCCTTCATTGATCCGGTTTTTCAGCACATGGCTGGGCCGGAAAATCAGCACTGTCCGGGGCAGGATCGGTACTTCCTCGCCGGTCTTCGGGTTGCGGCCGATGCGTTCGCCCTTGCGGCGAACCGAGAAACTGCCAAAGGACGAAATCTTCACCATCTCGCCCTTCTGCAGCGCGCCGGATATTTCGGCCAGCAGCGATTCGACCATCTCCGCCGATTCATGGCGGGACAGCCCTACTTCCTGATAAACGGCCTCCCCGAGCTGGGCCCGGGTGACGGTTTTGCTTTCCATACGAATGCCCCCCAAATTCTTGATTATGCCTTACGGTACTGTGCGATGGCGATTGCGTCAATTGTCATGGCGACGCCACGGCGTCAGGCTCTTACCAGCGAACCAGCGCCGATCCCCAGGTAAAGCCACCGCCCATCGCGGTCATGGCGACCAGTTGGCCCTTGGCGATCCGCCCGTCATCGCAGGCTTCGGCCAGCGCCAGCGGGATGGTCGCGGCCGACGTGTTGGCCTGGCGGTCCACTGTGACGATAACCTTCTCCATCGGCAGCTCCAGCTTCCTGCCGGTACTTTCGATGATGCGCAGATTGGCCTGGTGCGGCACCAGCCAGTCCAGGTCGTGATGGCTCAGCCCGTTGGCTTCCAGCGCCCGGTCCACCGATTCCGCCATACGCACGACGGCATGGCGATAAACTTCCTTGCCGGCCATGCGCAAGTACCCGGCCGTGCCGGTGCTGCCCGGTCCGCCATCGACGAACAGGCTGTTATAATTCCGCCCGTCGGAAAACAGGTGGGTCGACAGAATTCCGCGCTCACCGCCCTCGGTTGCTTCCAGCACCACCGCGCCGGCCCCGTCGCCAAACAGAACGCAGGTGCCCCGGTCTTCCCAGTCCAGGATCCGGCTGAACACCTCGGCGCCGATAACCAGCGCGCGATTGGCCTGGCCCAGCCGGATCATGTTGTCGGCCATGGCCAGCGCATAGATGAATCCGGTGCAGACCGCCTGGATGTCGAAGGCAGCACCTCCAGTCATGCCCAGTGCCGCCTGCACCTTCGTCGCCGTGGCGGGAAAGGTATTGTCGGGGGTGGCGGTCGCCAGCACGATGATATCGATATCGCCGCCGTCGCATCCGGCTTTTTCCAGGGCCCGTCGCGACGCCGCCAGAGCCAGGTCGGAGGTCAGCTCGCCGTCGGCCGCGATATGGCGCTGGCGAATGCCGGTACGCTTCGAAATCCACTCGTCGGAAGTGTCGATACGGCGCGCCAGTTCATCGTTCGTGACGATGCGTTCGGGCAGGTATGCCCCGCATCCGGTAACCATGGAGCGTCTCATTCAGGACACCGGATCCGGGTCACTGACGGGATTTTCCAGGCGCAGGCTATCGAAATCCTCGCGCATTTTCTCGATGAAGCCATTCGTCGTCATGTCCACGGCCACTGCGATCGCATTGGAAAAACCCAGCGCGTCCGTCCCGCCATGACTTTTCACCACGATGCCGTTAAGCCCGCAGAACATGGCGCCGTTATAGTGCCGGGGATCCGTGCGATCGCGAACAAGCGCCAGCGCCGGGCGGGCCAGCAGATAACCCATCCGCGCGCGCCAGCTGGAGCGGAAGCATTCGCGCAGAAAGCGGCTGATCAGATTGGCCGTTCCTTCCGCGAATTTCAGCGCGACATTGCCGGTAAAGCCGTCCGTCACAGCCACGTCGACGGCGCCCGCGGCGATATCGTTGCCCTCGATGAAGCCGGCAAATTCGATGGGCAGCGTGGTTTCGCGAAGAATCGCGGCGGCTTCCCTCACCGCCTCGTTGCCCTTGATCTCCTCGATCCCGATATTGATCAGCCCGATGGTCGGTTTTTCCACGCCCATCACCGTGCGGGCGAAAACCTCGCCCATCACCGCGAACTGCACCAGGTTTTCGGCGCTGCATTGCACATTGGCGCCCAGATCCAGGATACAGCAACTGCCCTTGACCGTCGGCAAGGCCGAGATGATGGCAGGGCGGTCGATGCCCTTCAGCATTCTGAGGATTATCTTCGAGATCGCCATCAACGCGCCGGTATTGCCGGCCGACACGGCGGCCGCGGCCTCGCCTTCCTTAACCGCGTCGATCGCCTTGCGCATGCTGGAATTGCGGGCGCCGCGCAAGGCCGCCGAGGGCTTGTCGTCATCCTTGACCACCTGGTCCGTATGGCGGATTTCCACACGGGCGGACAGGCCGGAATGTTTCGCAACCAGCGGTTCAAGCCGTGCCGAATCGCCGAACATCAGATAGCGGACATGCGGCAGACGCCGGCTCGCGATCGCCGCGCCGCCGACCACCATGTCGGGGGCGGCGTCGCCGCCCATGGC
>DAOVHN010000260.1 GCA_030671915.1 Pseudomonadota bacterium | reverse complement strand
TGACCAGCCTTGTCCGTTCGTCGTGAGCGTATCCCGATACCGTTTGATACCGTTTGCGAAAATATCTGCCGACGCGCGGTTGCGCTTTGTGAATTTTTTTGCGAAACCACAATGAATCACGGTTTCGACTTAATTCAATCTTAAATCAATCGTTGGATAGTGGCTGTTGAACTGCCGGGCCTCAAGGCTTGGCATCGTGTCGGTACATGGTCGCCCGTCGGCCAGGAAAAAGAAGGCTTTGGAAGCGGAAATGCGTTCTTCGGTAATTGTGTTGTTGTTCCTGTTCTCTATGTTGTTTCTCGGCGCGCAGGCAGCGCAAATGGATCCGCCGAAACCGGTGGAAGAAGCGGCGTCCGCGCCTGCCCAGCATGCCAGCGCCGGCATATTGCAGCCCGCGGGCTATACTCCGGAACAGACGGACTGATCTCAAAAGAGTTTTGCACCCTCCCGGTCGCTCGACGGCTGGGGCTGTGTTAGTGAAGGGCATGTTCCTTTTTTTGACAGGAATCCTGCAATGGCCCTCATTAATTACCTGACCAAAATCCAGTTCGATTTCGGGGCGGTGGAACTGCTGCCCGATGAGTTGCATGCGCTCGGCGTATCCCGGCCGCTGGTCGTGACCGACAAGGGGCTGGTCGCCGCCGGGCTGGCCGCAAGGGTCAAGGACAGTTTGCCCAGCGCCACTCCGATCTTCGACGGTACCCCGCCCAACCCTGCGGAAGATGCGGTTGAGGCCGCGCTGGCTGTCTATCGCGACGCGGATTGTGACGGTCTGGTGGCGGTTGGCGGCGGGTCGTCCATCGACCTCGCCAAGGGCGTTGCGCTGATGGCGACTCATGAGGGGCCGCTGGAACAATATGCCGCGATCCTGGGCGGCATGGCGAAGATCACGCCGGCAGTAGCGCCGCTGGTGGCGATCCCAACCACGGCGGGCACGGGGAGCGAGGTCGGGCGCGCCGCGCTGATAACCCTGCGCGACGGGCGCAAGCTGGGCTTCATCGCACCCCACATGATTCCCGATGTGGCGATCTGCGATCCGGAACTGACGATGGGTCTGCCCGCCGGACTGACCGCGGCCACCGGCATGGACGCGCTGACCCATTGCATCGAGACCTTCATCTCGCCGCGCGACAACGTGCCGGCCGACGCCATCGCTATCGACGGGGCGGGCCGCGCCATGAAATGGATCGAGAAGGCGGTGGCCGACGGGGCCGACCGCGACGCGCGCTGGAACATGATGATGGCCTCGCTGCAGGGCGGGCTGACCTTCCAGAAGGGTTTGGGCGCGGTGCACGGCATGTCGCATCCGCTGGGCGGCCTGAAGCACCCCGTGCTGCATCACGGTACGCTGAACGCAGTCATCCTGCCGGCTGTGCTGCGCTACAACGCCGGCCATGTGGGCGACAAGTATGAGCGGCTGGCCGCCGCCACGGGGCTGCCGGCGGGCGCCGACCTGGCCGAGGCCATCGAAGCGCTGAACGGGCGCCTGGGCCTGCCGGCGAACCTGCGCGAAATGGGCGTGAACGACGACGTCATTCCGCGCATGGTGGAAGGCGCCGTCGCCGACCATTCCACCGCCAGCAACCCGCGCCCGGTGGATGCCGCCGGTTACGAGGCGCTGTTCGCCGCGGCGATGGGATGAGAGATCACCGGATCATATAGACCTTTCGCACCGTCTCATGGACCCGGCAGGTTCCCTTCCAGTCCCTAGGGAAGAAGGCGGCGGTGTCGGGTTCGATCTCGATGACCTCGCCCGACTCGTGGGTGTAGGTCGCGCGGCCTTCCAGGAAATGGCAGAATTCGTCGCGTGTGACGTGGCATTCCCAATAGCCGGGCGTGCAGACCCATAGCCCGCATTCGTTCTCACCCTCCGGCCCTTTGCTGATCAACACGCCCGAGGTCATGGACTGGCCCTCGATCATGGTCGGGACCGGGCCCCAGTCGGCCATCTCCCCGTCGTAGGTGGCGGGGTCGGCGAGCCGGGGAGCGGAGGAATCGGTTTGCGCGGCCACCGCCGGTCAGCTCCTGACCAGTTTGTCGAGCAGTTCCGCCGCCGTGGTCGGGCCGTGTTGCGCCTGCATATGGGCCGAGGTTGCGGCCAGTCTGTCCCGCATGGTCTTGTCGGTGACCATGGAGGCGAGATTGCGGGCCAGTTCCCCGTCGGTCCAGTCGCTGCGGTGCATCTTAAATCCGTGGCCGGTTTCCTGCACGCGGGTCGCGTTGTCGTGGCCGTCCCAGACATAGGGCATGATGATCGCCGGCTTGCCGAAATAGAGGCATTCGGTGAAGCTGTTGTTGCCGCCATGATGGATCACCGCATCGACCTGCGGGATCAACGAGGGCTGCGGATACCAGCTGTGGATTTGCACGTTCGGCGGAACCTCGTCATAGGAATCCATGTAGTCGCCGACATTGAACAGCGCCCGGTAGGGCAGGCCGGCGATCGTGTTCATCAGGCGTTTCAGCAGGTCCGTGTCGCCCGAGCCCAGGCTGCCGAAGCTGACATAGAGCAGCGGTTCATCGTTGTTCGCCTTGAATTCGGGGATCTCGTACGGCTCGTCCTGGCGTACGCAGCCTTCGAGATACTGGAAGCGGGCCGGGTCCAGCGGATTGCGGCGCTTGAATTTCACCGGCTCGGGATAGAGCAACAGGTTGAGATGGGGCGAGGCCCCGAAGAACTCGCCAAGCCGATAGGGCGCCTCGCCGCATTCGGCCAGAAATTCGTTGAAGCGGTCATGGGTGGGCTTGACCACCTCGTTGAAGCGGGCTGTGTATTTCTCGAAACAGGCCTTGTCGTTCTCGCCGCAGCCCGACAGATGCGGCGGGATATCAGGGTCGGGGAACTCGTTCTCGCTGCATGAGATAATGCGCACCCAGGGCTTGCCATACTGCTTGATGGCCGGGAACAGGATCACGTTGTCGACGCAGATCACGTCGGGCTTCACTTTGTCCAGAACGCCCGGCAGGTCCTTTTCGGCCCACACCGCGGTCTCGACGATCGCCTCCCAGCATTCCTTCACGTAATTGTCGATCTGGTCATAGGGGCTCTTGTTGAAATTGGGGATATGGCCGTTGATGAAGTCCGACCAGTATTTCGCCATCTCCTCCGGCTCCATCGGCTCGGACATATTGACCATATGCTCCTCGAATCCGTAGCCCGCATAAATCCCGCCCATGCCCGGGTCGGTCAGGAACACCGCCTTGTGGCCCAGCTTCTCGCAGGCCTGGGCGATGCCCACCGAATTCAGCGCCGGCCCGAACGCCGCCTCGGGGAAAAATGCAATAACCTTGCCGTCGCTCATTTTACTGCCTCCTCTGCTTTGTCATCGGCTGTCGCCTTGTTCTTGCGGTTTTCGCGCAAGTCCTGCACAAATTCCGGCAGCACATCGCGCGAGACCCCGATATGCTTGCGCATGAGGTCCGCCGCCTTTTCCCGGTCGCCCACCTCCAGCGCATCCAGGATCCCCAGATGCTCGCGGCAGGATTGGGCCATGCGTTCCGGGTCGGCCATGCTGAACTGGAATTCCATGAGGCGGCGCAGCCGGGTCTGCTGCTGGATCGCCTGCAGGACGAAGCGGTTGTTCGACCAGGCGCCGATGGCTTCGTGGAAATCGGCGTCTACTTCCACCAGTCTGCGCGACGGTATGGCATGGGCCAGTTCGCCGATCAGCGTTTCATGCCGGCGCTTCAATTCGCCAAGACGCTTGCGGTCGGGTTTGAAGCCCGGATCCAGAATGGCCATCGGTTCGACGGTCAGGCGGAACCGGTAACTTTCTTCGTAAACCCGCGGATTATCTACCGTCGGCAGGAAGCGCCAGCCGCGTCCGGCCTCGCGCTCGACCAACCCCTCATCGGCCAGCCGCGCAAGCAACCGTTCCACCAGCGAACGGCTGGCGCCGTAGCGGCGCACCAGTCCGGTGACGTTGATCTGTCTGTCCAGCCGGTTGGCGAAGCGGTCGCGGGTCAGGGCGCTGTAAAGCCGCTCTTCCCCGGTCGGGGGCAAACCCCAGTTACCGTCGTCGAGTTCCGCCGCCGGCCGAGCCAGGAAACAGCCCTGGTTGGGGATTGTGCGGACAACGCCAAACCGGTCCAGCAGGCGCAGCGCCGCGCGAACCGGCGAGCGCGACAGGCCAAGCTCACCGGCCAGCCAGTGCTCCTTCAGCTGATAGCCGGCCGGGCAGTCGCGTTCGCGCAGCAATCCGATGATTCTGCGCGCCAGGTCAGCGTGAAACTGGTTGACCCGTAATGTCTCGGGATTTTCCCCGTGTCCGTTCTGCATCCGATTCGGCCGAGCCTGTGCTGTTTCCTGCAACAGGTTGCCATATTGTGTGCAAAACGGAAACCGGACAAATGCCCGGGTGGAGACCACTAGTGGTATGAATCAGACGGATGGTACCCATGGGGTCGTGTTTACCGTCTTCTCGGCAGGAGGGCGTGCGCAGGCGATGCTTGCGCATCGTCAAGTGCGCCCGACGCATCGAGGGGGCGGGAAACACGACCCTTCGGGCGGTCTTGCGAGCCCACCGGCCGCGCGTTGCGCGCCACTTGCGATGCCCGGCATCGCGGCGCGCCACGCGCCTTGCCGGGTGACCTCGCAAGACCGTCCCATGGGTACCATCCGTTTGATTTATACCACTAGGATC
>DAOVHN010000590.1 GCA_030671915.1 Pseudomonadota bacterium | reverse complement strand
GGCCGTTTGGCGAAGGCAGGGCCGCGCGTCCTCTGCGCCTTCCTCGGCGGCCCTCCGCGTCCTTTGCGGTAAACCTGCCCTCCTTCCACCCCACCCCCGAGTCCTGAGCCGAACCGGCGTGGCGCCGGTCCCGTCGCGCCGCCACGGGCGCCGGATCGAAGATCCGTCACCTCGATCCCATGGCCATCCCGGCGCTCGGGGCACGCTCGCGCGTGCGTGCAAATCGAGGGACAGTGTATTTAATTCAGGCCCATCCCTCTGTTAAACAACGGAAATAAGTATACTGCCCTCGGAAACCCGGTCGTGGACCCGCCTCCCGCGGGACCCGGTTATTCGAGCCTGACCGGCGTACCGTAGGCGCGGCCGGCGTAGATCAGCGGCAGGCCCCGCTCGGCGATGAAGATTTCTTCCACCTCGCCGAACATCACATAATGGGTGCCCATTAGTTCGCTGTGCGTAAGGCGGCAGTCGAAGGCGACAAGCGGGTCGATCACGCGCGGCGCCCCGGTTTCCAGCGGCGCCCAATCGGCGCAGGAGAACTTGTCGCCGTCCTCCGTCCTGATCCGGCCGGCGAAGACATCCGATATATGGGACTGGTCGTCCCTGAGCACGTTCACGCAGAAGACGGCGTTCTTCAGGACCGCCGGGCAGGCCTTGCTCGAACGATTGATACATACCAGCAGGGACGGGGCCGGCGTATCGGCGGACACGGACGCCATGGCCGAAACCGTGACGCCCGCGCGCCCCGCGGGGCCGTCCGTGGTAACGATATTGACGGTCGAGGCGGTATGGCTCAGGGCCTCCAGGAAGGCGCTCCGAAGAGCGTCCTTCCCGTTGGCGGCCATGATCTGCGTATCGTGACCCATGGGACCGACCCCCGCCCTACTCGGCTGCCGCGGGGAGCTTTCGCTCCTCGGGCATCTCGATGGGGTCCAGCCCCAGCGCCATGCGGCCGGTGAAATGCTGCTGGCGCTTTTCCTGCAGGGGATGGAACTGGATGCCGTGGGCGTCGCGAACCAGCCGCTCCAGCCCCGACTTGCGGAAGAACCCGCCGCCGCCCGCCGTCTCCAGCGCCTTTTCGGCGGTCGCCATCACCGCGCTGGCGGCGATCGTCTTGCGCACCAGGATGGCGTTGGCCGTCTCCGTGACCGGATCGAACGCCAGGTCGTTGGCGATCGCGACCATGCTGTCGGCGGCGAGCTGCGCCGTGGTCAGGTGATTGGTCAGCTCGCCCAGCAGATAGGGCGCCACCGGGTCGCCGGCGCGCCGGGCCGCCATGCCGGTCGCGATCTCGGCGGCCGCCTCGGCGATGCCGACATAGGCCGACACGATCAGCGGCATGGCCACCGTCAGGATGACGTTGTAGGCCGGGTGATAGGCGTCGCGCGGGCGGCGCAGGGCCACCGCTTCCTCGGGCACGAAGACCTTGTCGAACACAACGGTCTGCGAGCCGGTCGCGCGCATGCCCATGGTGTCCCAGTCACCGGCCAGCGATACGCCCTCGGCCGACAGCGGCACGGGGAAATGCAGCACCTGCCAGCCCGCATCCCCGTCCTCGTAGGGCGCCGAGGTCACCATGACCTGGCCGACCGGCGAGCCGCTGGCGAAAGGCTTGTAGGCGCTGACCAGGTAGCCGCCCTCGGCCCGCTCCACCGACCCGTTCGACGCCAGCCAGTCGTTGGCGCCGGTGCTGACCAGCACGGTCTCGCCGTCCACCACCTTCTCGAGCAGTTTCCGGCCGGGCTTGCCGTGGGCGTGGTTGAAGACGGCCGCGGCGACCAGATGCTGGTGCATGGACAAGGTCAGCGCCGTGGGCCCGCAATGGCGCCCGATCGCACGCAGGAAGCCGCACATCTCGCCATGCGTCGCGCCGCCGCCGCCGAGCTCGGCCGGGATCAGCGCGGAGAAAACCTTGTGCTCCTTGAGCAGCAGGTAGTTCTCGGCGACGAAGCGGTTGGATTCGTCGCGTTCCGCCGCGCCTTCGCCGAATTTCGGGCCCAATTCGCCCGCCAGGGCCTTGAGGTCAATACGGTCACCCATCTCTAACTCCTCCATTGATTGTTCGTCTTGCCAAGGACTGTGGCCGCATTCGGGAGTCCGGGCAACTTCAAGATGTGAAGTGCCATCCGGATAACGCCGTGCTATAGGTCTGACATGGCAAGAGACAAGGGATACGGCCAGTTCTGCCCGGTCGCGATGGCGGCGGAAATCCTGGCCGAGCGGTGGACGCCGCTGGTCGTGCGGGAGCTTGTTTGCGGCAGCAT
>DAOVHN010000366.1 GCA_030671915.1 Pseudomonadota bacterium | reverse complement strand
CTATTCGTCGGAGATGGTGGCCTATGCCGACCTGGTGCTGCCGGACACCACCTATCTTGAGCGCTGGGACTGTATCTCATTGCTGGACCGTCCGATCTGCTCGGCCGCGGGCCCGGCCGACGCGCTCCGCCAGCCGGTCGTCAAGCCCGACCGCGACGTGCGCGCCTTCCAGGAAGTACTGCTGGATCTGGGCGCGCGGCTGCGTCTGCCGGGCATGGTCGAGAAGGACGGCAGCCCGAAATATCCCGGCGGCTACCCGGACTACATCGTCAATCACGAGCGCGGCCCCGGCATCGGCCCGCTGGCAGGCTGGCGCGGCGAGGACGGCCATTCCCAGGGCCGCGGCGCGCCGAACCCGGAGCAGCTGGACCGTTATATCGAGAACGGTTGCTTCTGGAACGACCCGATGCCCGACGACGCGCATTACTACAAGCACGCCAATATGGGCTATCTGAACTATGCCCAGGACATGGGCTGGATTCAGAACAACAAGCAGATCGTGCTGCAGCTCTACAGCGAGGTGTTGCAGAAGTTCCGGCTGGCGGCGCGCGGCCATGGCGAGATCCGGCCGCCCGAAAGCGAGCGCGAGCGCATCGAGACCTTCTTCGACCCGCTGCCGCTGTGGCACCGGCCGTTCGAGGAAGACGCCGTCAGCGAGACCGACTTCCCGATGCATGCGCTGACCCAGCGGCCGATGCAGATGTATCACAGCTGGGGCTCGCAGAACGCCTGGCTGCGCCAGATCACCGCGCGTAACCGGCTCTACATGGCGCGCGAGAAGGGCGCGAAACTGGAAGTCGGCGACGACGACTGGGTCTGGGTGGTCAGCCATCACGGGCGGGTCAAGGCGCAGGTGAAACTGATGGACGGGGTGAACCCCGACACGGTCTGGACCTGGAACGCCATCGGCAAGCGCAAGGGCGCCTGGGCGCTGGACGGCGACGCGCCGGAATCCCGGAAGGGCTTCCTGCTGAACCACATCATTTCGGAGTTGCTGCCGCCCCGCAAGGACGGTTATCGCTATTCCAATTCCGACCCGATCACCGGCCAGGCGGCCTGGTTCGATCTGCGCGTGCGGATCGAAAAATGCGCGGCGCACGAGGCCGGCGAGACCGAACCGATGTTCGAGGCGCTGTCCAATCCGCCGGGCGTCGGCCAGGGGCGGCCCGCGACCCTGCGCTACGGCAAGGAACTGAAGCCCGAAGCCAGCGGCCATACCGGCGGCTTCCACCGCGAATTCATCGGCAACCGGCGGGAGATCGCCGAGACCGTGCCGGGCGTGGCCGGCGGCCGGGGTAACAGGGCGAAGGCCAGGCCGAAGACGGAGGGCGAGTCGTGACCGCCCTTCCCGCGACCACCGAACACCGCCTCGGTCTGGTCATCGACCTGGATATCTGCGTCGGTTGCCACGCCTGCGCGGTGAACTGCAAGGAATGGAACACCAGCGGCCATTCGGCGCCGCTGACCGACCGCGACCCCTATGGCGCGGAGCCCACCGGCGTCTGGTTCAACCGCATCCACGGCTTCGAGGTGGAAAGCGACGAGGAGGGCCTGCGCGGGCGCACCGTTCATTTCCCGAAATCCTGCCTGCATTGCGAGGACGCGCCCTGCGTCACCGTCTGCCCGACCGGCGCGTCCTACAAGCGCGAGGAAGACGGCATCGTGCTGGTCAACGGCGACTGGTGTATCGGCTGCAAGCTGTGTTCCTGGGCCTGCCCCTATGGCGCGCGGGAATATGACGCGGATGCGGGTGTGATGAAGAAATGCACGCTCTGCGTCGACAAGATTTATAACGAACACCTTCCGGTCGAAAGCCGGGTGCCGGCCTGCGTTTCCACCTGCCCCGCGGGCGCGCGCCATTTCGGCGACCTGGGCGACCCGCGGTCCGGCGTGTCGAAGCTGGTGGCGGCGCGTGGCGGCTACGATCTGATGCCCGAGCAGTGCTGCAAGCCGACCAACAAATACCTGCCGCCGCGCCGCCGCGAGGACAAGGATTTGCGCGACGAGAGCGGCGCCCCGGCCGCGCTGGAGCCCGTGGACGGGAATATCGATAACGCCTTCCTGCGCTGGGCCGACCGGCTGCTGTCGCGCTGAGGGGAGGAAGAATATGCATCCGGCATTTTCAGTCATCTTCTTCACTACCGCTTCCGGCGCGGGCTATGGGCTACTGGTCTGGCTGGGCGTCTTTGGCGCGCTGGGCATACTGCCGGCGGATCGCTGGTTCGGCGTCACCGCCTTCGGGCTGGCCTTCGGGTTGGTGACGGCGGGACTGCTGTCCTCCACCTTTCATCTCGGCCATCCGGAACGCGCCTGGCGGGCGCTGACCCAATGGAAAACGTCATGGCTCAGCCGCGAGGGCGTGGTGGCGGTTTTGACCTACATTCCCACCGGCCTCTACGCCATCGGATGGATATTCCTGGAACGCAATGACGGCGTCTTCGCCATGCTGGGGCTGGCCGGCGCGGTGCTGTGCCTGGTCACCATCTGGTGCACGGCCATGATCTATGCGTCGCTGAAAAGCATCCAGCGCTGGTCGAACAAGCTTGTGCCGCCGGTGTATCTGGCGCTCGGCGTGGCGACCGGTTCCCTGTTGCTCGCGCTGCTGGCGCATATTTTCGGGCATCCGTCCACCGCCATCGACGCCGTCGCCCTGGCGACGGTCGCGCTCGCCGCCGGCCTGAAACTGACCTACTGGAACATGATCCGCAAAACCAGGAGCGAAAGCACGATGTCCAGCGCCACCGGCCTCGGCAAGCCGGGCCTGGTGCGGCTGTTGGACGCCCCTCATACCGAAACGAACTATCTGATGCAGGAAATGGGCTACCGCGTCGCCCGCAAGCATGCCGACCGTCTGCGCGTCATCGCGGCCGTCACGCTGTTTGCAATTCCGCTCGCGCTTTTGGTCGCCACCCTTGCCGGCGCGCCGATCCCCGCTACATTTCTGCAGGCGCTGACCGTCTCGTCCGCGGCAGCCGGCGTTCTGGTGGAACGCTGGCTGTTCTTCGCCGAGGCGAAACACACGGTCACGCTTTATTATGGTGAGGAAACCGCATAGACCCCACTTGCATAATTCGCGATTTCTTATATATAAGAAACAACTAATATTTAGAGAGGGATTATCTATGACTGCCGTCCAGACTGTCGACGCACGCACGCTGAATGACTGGATCGGGAAGGACGATGTTCTTCTGATCGACGTTCGCGAACCCAACGAACATGCCCGCGCCCACATCCCAGCCGCGATTCTGATGCCGCTGTCCGGGCTGGGTTCGGCGGAACTGCCCGACGCCGGTGGGAAGAATGTCGCTGTCGTCTGTGCCTCCGGCGCACGTTCGGCAATGGCGGCAGAGCGGCTTTTCGCCCACCATTACGACAGCGTCTATAACCTGCATGGCGGCATGATGGGCTGGCAGATGGCCGGCCTGAATGTCGCCCGGCACGAAAGCGCCGCATCCGGCGGCCTGTTCTCGATGTTCCGCCGGTCCGGCTGACACCCGACTACATCACGACTTATACCAAGGCTCACTGATAAAGACCCATGTGATGGGACTTTATCAGTGAGCCTTGGTATTAGAGCGGCTGCGCCCCACGGGCGCGGCTTTTTTTTGGAAGGAAATTCGCAGGCTGTCCACGGACAAAGGGTTGGCACGGAATATGCTTGTCT
>DAOVHN010000160.1 GCA_030671915.1 Pseudomonadota bacterium | reverse complement strand
CGGGAATTGGACCGGAAAAGAGCCACGTAACCGACAAGAAGCCCACGAACTTCCTGCATCTCGGCCTGATCGCCCAGGCCTTTCCGAACGCCCGCGTTATTCATTGCAGGCGCGACCGTCGAGACGTCGAGCTTTCCTGCTATTTTCAGAACTTCACCAGTTCCGGACAGGCGTTCAGCTACGACATGGAAAACCTGGCGCATTTTCACAACGCCTACCTGCGCATCATGGCGCATTGGCGGAATGTCCTGCCGCTGAGGATGACCGAGATCGACTACGAAGCGTTGGTTGCCGACCAGGAAACGGAAACCCGCCGCCTGCTGGCATTCCTCGATCTCGACTGGGATCCGGCCTGCCTCGACTTCCACCGCAACCCCCGGCCCGTCGTCACCGCCAGTCACACCCAGGTTCGAAGCCCGATCTACACGGGGTCGGTCGGGCGCTGGCGCAATTATTCGCACGAACCGGTGTTTATGGCCGTGCAATAGGGCGGTTCCCGGGTTTCGACGAAAAACTTCTTGCCGTGCGTGACGCGCGCTGCATATTGGCGCTATGTCGGTAGCACAGAACAAACTCGCCGTGGCTTGGGACGCCCACCAGAAGGGCAAGCTACCGGCGGCGGAAAAACAGTACCGGGCGGTCATACGCAGCCAGCCCAAAAACGCGGAAGCGCTCTATCTTCTCGGCATGCTTTGTTTCGACACCGGGCGTTGGGAGATGTCGGCCGGCTTCATGGAGCGCTCTATCCGCGCGGCCGAGGCGGCAAGGCGCAAGGCGGACCCGCAATGGCGGCTGGCCTGCGGCTCGGCCTGGCAGCGGGTGGACGAACAGGAAAAGGCGCTGGCCCAGTTCGACAAGGCGCTGGCGGAAGAACCGGATTCGGTGGATGCGCTGTTTTGCCGCGGCACGGCGCTGCAGTCGCTGGAACGGCTGGACGAGGCGATCGAAGCCTACAAGGTGACTCTCGACCGCGACCCGCATCATGTGGAGGCCGCCTACAACATCGGCGTCACCCTGCGCGATGCCAAGAAGCCGGAAATCGCGCTGAAGGCCTTGCAGAAGACGATCCTGCTGAAGCCCGACCATGCCGAGGCCTACGAGGCGCTGGCGCCGGTGATGGAGGACCTGGGTTGGCGCGAGGATGCGCTGGAAATTTACAGGCGCGCCATCGAGCTGCAGCCGGACAAGGTCTCGCTGATCACCGCCTACAGCCTCGCCCTGATGACCTCCAACAAGGTGGAGGAAGCAGAGGCCGTGTTGAAGCCGCTGCTTGAGAAATATCCCGAGGCGCCGGGCTTGCAGGCGCAATTCGCATCGGTTCGCCTCTTTCAGGGCGACCGCAAGACGGCGGCGGAGATTGCCGGAGGCATCGTCGAAAAATTCCCCAAGACTGCCGGGGCCCATTACACGCTCGCCCAATCCGAACGCGACGGCGATCACCAGGCAAGAATTGCACAGATCGACGAGGTGCTGGCCGAGGGAGTCGAGGAGAAAGAGGCAGAGTCGGCACTGGAGTTCGCTCTTGCCACGCGATACGAGGCGCTGAAGCAACATGAAGAGGCCTTCGGCCATTACATTCGCGCCAACGCCAGGAAGCGGGAGGCGCTGGAGGACCGCGGCGTCGTCTATAACCGCGAGACCGAGGAGGCGCGCACCGATGCGATGATGAAGGTCTATCCCGGCCCGGAGATTTTCGAAGGACCGACGGGCAGCGATTCCGAAATGCCGGTTTTCATTATCGGCATGCCGCGCTCCGGCACGACGCTGACCGAGCAGATCCTGGCGAGTCATCCGCAAATGGCCGGCGCCGGCGAGTTGACGGCGATGGGCAATGCGGTCAAGCGCATGCGCGATACGCTGGGCTATCCAGGCAATCCGCCAACGGAAAAGGCACTAAAGAACGTCGCCCAGCTTTATCTTCAGCGACTGCGCGAAGTGGACGCGGACGCCCTGCGCGTAACCGACAAAATGCCTGGAAATTTCAACCATCTTGGCCTGATTATCCGCATCTTCCCCAAAGCGCGGATTATCCATTGCCGGCGCAATCCCATCGACAACTGCCTGTCCTGTTTCATTCAGAATTTCGGCGCCGAGGGGCTGGCCTGGTCGTTCGACCTGGAGGACGCGGCCCATCAGTACCGCGAGTACCACCGGCTGATGGCCCACTGGCGCGAAATTCTGCCGCCGGGCCGGATGCTGGAAATCGATTACGAGGACACCGTCGCGGATCTGGAAGGCCAGGCGCGCAAGCTGGTCGATTTCGTCGGCATGGAATGGAACGATTCCTGTCTTTCCTTCCACGAAAACAAGCGTGCGGTGATAACCGCCAGCCACGATCAGGTGCGCCAGCCCATCTACAACACCTCGGTCGGCCGCTGGAAAAAATATGGACCCAGGGTGACGCCGCTGGTCGAGGCCCTGTCGGACCTCGTGGACGAGTCCGGGCGAACCGTGATCTAGCGGATCATGACTGCGCCGGACTCAAACTTCCTGGAATCCGCCGCCGGCCATTTGCGCCAAAACAACCTCGCGGCGGCCGAGGGGGCCTGCAGGAACGCCTTGGCCGCAACCCCGGACGATCCCGACGCCCTTGCCTTGCTTGGGGACGTTTGCATGCGGAGCGGCCGCACAAACCGGGCCGTAAAGCAATATCGAAGAGCCATCGACGCCACCAGAAACGGGAGGCGGACAGTCAAGCCGCCGCTGCTTGTCGCCCTGGGCGGCGCCTTGCAGGCCAATGGCGACGCCCATGGCGCGCTGTCCGCGCTCAATGAGGCGCTGGAGGCGGATCCCGATTTCGTCGATGCCCGCTTCGCCCGCGCCGGCCTTGCCTGGGGCATGGGCAACAAGGCCCGGGCGATTGCCGACCTGACGGTCGTGGTGGAGCGCCAGCCGAGCCATGTGCGCGCGGTCAGCAATCTGGGCGCCGCGCTGCACGAAGCCGGCGATATCGCCGGCGCGGTTACGGCAATGCGGCCGCTGGCGGAGGCCGGCGAACGGGATGGCATGCTGCTCTATAATTTCGGGCTGGCGTTGAAGGATGGGGACGAGCTGGACGGGGCCATCGGC
The DNA here is from genome assembly GCA_030671915.1 of Pseudomonadota bacterium. Classification (GTDB taxonomy): domain Bacteria; phylum Pseudomonadota; class Alphaproteobacteria; order UBA8366; family JADFVY01; genus JADFVY01. Next base: position 3,115 of record DAOVHN010000160.1, on the reverse strand, counting down.
TATCTGCAACGATCCATAGCCCTGCAGCCGGACAATCTGAATGCCCATATCGTCCTGGTGTCATCGCTGATAACACGATCCCGCCTGCCGGAAGCGGATGCGGCGATCGACACGGCGCTGGAGCGCTGGCCCGACAATACGGCGATGTTGAGTTACCGTGGTGCCGCCCGCCTTGGGGCCGGCGACCACGAGGGCGCGCTGGAGATGTTGCGCCGCGCGTTGGACGTGGACCCGGAATGCCTGCCTGCGCAAGGCTATTTCGCCGAGGCCGACGGCGACATGGACGACCCCGCGCGCATTGACCAGATCGAGGGGATTCTGGCGCGGCGACAGCTGCGGCCCAATGAATCGGCGCTACTGCATTTCGCCGCGGGACGGCGATGCATGAAGCTGGCGCGGGACGACGAGGCCTTCAACCATTTCGACCGGGGAAACGCCGCCAAGCGCGAGGCCATGGCCCGGCTGGGCCACGGTTACGACAAGGCGACGGAGGAGCGCGTTGTCGATGAGTTGATGCGCGGTTTCGGCGAGGGCGCTTTCGGAGATGCCGGCGGGTCGGAGTCGGAAGTCCCGGTTTTCATTGTCGGCATGCCGCGTTCGGGAACATCGCTGGTGGAGCAGATCCTGGCGAGCCACCCGAAGGTATTCGGCGCGGGCGAGTTGAACCTTATCAATCGCGCGGCGATACGGCTGCGCCATGAAACGGGCTATCCGCTGCAACCGGCGCCAAATGCCGAATTGAAGGAAATATCGGCGGCCTATCTGTCGTTCGCAAGGAATCTGGATGGGGACGCCAGCCGGATTACCGACAAGATGCCGACGAATTTCCGCAGCCTGGGCCTGATTGCGCGGCTATTCCCCAAAGCGCGGATCATCCATGCGCGGCGCGATCCGATGGATACCTGTTTTTCATGCTATATGCAGAATTTCCAGGGTTCGGGTAACGCCTTTATCTACGGTCTGGACTGGCTGGAGCATTATTACGAGCTCTATCTGAAGCTGATGGAACATTGGCGCACGGTCCTGCCGGCGCCAATGCTGGAAGTAGACTACGAAGCGCTGGTCGCAGACCAGGAGGCGGAAAGCCGCAAGATGGTAGAGTTCCTGGGCCTCGAGTGGGACGATGCCTGTCTGGAATTCCACAATGCCGAGCGCGCCGTGGTGACCGCCAGCTTCACCCAGGTTCGTCAGCCGATTTATCGCTCCAGCATAGGCCAGTGGCGCAGATTCGAAAAACAAATGAAGCCTTTGGCCGATAAGTTTGACAAACATGTTAATACGGTTTCGCCCGAAGTGGCGGTCGCGAAACCGGCACGGCGGCCGGGAGGGCCTGCTTTCATGACGATAAACACCGCGATCGTCGGGAAAAACCCGTCATTCGCCGACCTGCTGCATCCGATAACCGAGAAAGAGTTCTTCGCGGATTATTACGACAAGAAGTTCCTGCATATCGAGGGCGGCGCGCGAAAATTCGAAAACGTCATGTCCTGGGATATCCTGACCGGCATCCTGAACCAGACCGTTATCTGGACGTCGAAATCGCTGATGCTGGTGCTGGACAACGATGTCGTTGCGGAAGCGGCCTACTGCGAGCCGGTGACCAATCGGGACGGTTTCGAGGTCCTGCAACCCACCGCCAGGAAAGTCATGGACCTGCTGCGGCGGGGGGCGTCGCTGGTCACCAACGATATCGACTGCCTGACGCCCGTTATGTCGGGCGTTTCGGCCGCCCTGGAAAACAGGCTCTCGGGCAAGGTGCAGGCGAACCTTTACTGTTCCTGGCAACAGCGTCAGGCCTTCGGCAGCCACTTCGACACCCACGACGTCTTTGCGATCCATGTCGCCGGCGAGAAGCTGTGGAACATTTACGAAACCCGCATGGACAACCCGATCGCCCACCCGAAATTCAAATCGTTCGGCCAGGATTGGCATGACAGCAACCGCGGCGCGATAGCCCAACAGGTCCTTATGCGCCCGGGAGATCTGCTCTACATCCCGCGCGGCATGTATCACGATGCCATGGCGACGAGCGACGGCACGATCCACATCGCGTTCGGCTTGACCCACGCCATCGGACTCGACGTGCTGGAGATGGTGAAGGCGACGGTGGTCGACGATGTCGAATTCCGCCGCAATATGCCGCGCCCGGAAGAAGGCGAAGCCGCGGTGGCCGCCTGGCTGGGCGCGCTGGGCGACCGCATTGGCACCCTGCTCCACAGCCCCGAGGCGACAAGGGGCATGGTCGAGTTCCAGCGCCACTTCCGCTATCCGCGCGGCGGCATAAAGCTGCCCGTTCATCCTCCGGGCCGCCGGTTCCGCTTGGCCGCCAAGGGGCTGTCGGTGGTGCAACAGGACGGTAAGTCTTTGTTGTCGGGGAGCAAGGGGTCCGTGCCGATTCCGTCAGGCCAGGAAGCCGTGATATCCTGGATTGTCGCCCGTCCCGGCTTTACAGAGGGCCAGTTGGCGGAGGCCTTCCCCGACAGGAAGCCCGGCGGTTTTGGCAAACTTCTTGACGATCTGGCTGGCATGAAGGTCATCGCGCCGAGCTAGTGGTGTAAATCGGCTACGGCGCGCTCTCGATCGTAATGCCGGAAATGTGAAAAGTTATTAACGGGGCGTTAACCCGCTTGCCGCTATCATGCCATCAATTCTTGGGATGTAGCGGAATGCCATATAAATTCATTTGTATCAGCATATTGTCGGCGATGGTATCGCTGCCGACGGTCGGATATGCCGGCGAGATGGCCAGGGATTCCGGCCCGGAATCCGAAATAAAGTATTCCGGGCTTGAAGATCTGTCGCTGCGCCGGGACATCACCGGCATCAGCCACTTCTATTTCGTGCAGCCCGAGGCGCCCGCTTATTCCGGAGGCGATATCGCCTCTGATGGCGCTTATGCAGATGTCGAGGGTAGTTCCGCTGGCGGCTATATCAGCTTCGGAACCCCATCGACTAGCACCTTTCTTGGGTCTGTTCCCGAGGAAAAGGGCGATTCATGGATCGACAATATTGAGTTCGGTGTCGACTGGCGCCCCGATGTCAGCGGCGGTGAACACCAGGATTATCGCCGGATCGGGCGCGGCTTTGCCGGCAGTGAGATCGACCGGGTCGGCGT
>DAOVHN010000139.1 GCA_030671915.1 Pseudomonadota bacterium | reverse complement strand
CGGCATGGCGGCTGGGATATCGCGGGGGTTTTCGTGCTGGCCGACGACGACTCCGCCGATATGGCGCCGGCGGGACTGTGGTGGGCGGACAATCCGGACGATTTCACGGCTTTCCGGCAAGCCACTGAAGGCGTCCGCTTTGCACCGGGAAGAGGGTTGCCGGGCCGGGTCATCAAAACTGGAAAGCCAGTCTGGATTCAGGATGTCCACAAGGACAGGAATTTCCCCCGTGCCAGGACAGCCGGCAATATCGAGGTCACATCCGGCTTCGCCTTCCCCGTGCCGGTCGGGCAGAAAATTGCCGCGGTGCTGGAATTCTTCTCGCGCGAGATACGCGAACGGGACGATGATCTGGTCGACGTCGCGGTTCAGGCCGGAACGGTCCTGGGCCGGGTGATCGAACGCCAGCGGGCGGAGCGCGCGCTACGCGACAGCGAAGAACAAATTCGCCTGATGACGGACAACATCCCGGTTCTCATCGCCTATGTCGACCAGAACAAGACATTCGGATTCGTCAACAAAACCATGGAGGAATGGTACGCTCGTCCGGCATCGGACCTCGTCGGCACCCCCTTGCGAAAACTGATCGGCAAGGCGGGATTCGACAAGATGAAGGCGCGGATCGACAGGGCACTGGCTGGCGAGACCGTCCATTTCGAGGAAGTCCTTGCCTATCCCGACGGCATAACCCGCCATATCGATGTAACATATGTCCCGCATTTCGGCTCGCACGGCAATGTGCGAGGGATGTTCGCGATGGTGGTTGACGTCACCGACCGCATCAAGACTGAAGAACAGTTGCGGCACGCGCAACGGATGGAGGCGATCGGCAAGCTAACCGGCGGGATCGCGCATGATTTCAACAATTTGCTGGCCGTCATTCTGGGTAACTCCGAGATCGTTCGCGACAAGCTTGGCGAGGCCGACCCGGCGGTCCAGTCAATCACGCACGCGGCGTTGCGGGGGGCGGAGCTGACACAGCGCCTGCTGGCCTTCTCGCGCCAGCAACCGCTTCGCCCCGAGGTGGCGGACCTTGCAGAACTTACCGGGGAAATGGCCGGCATGTTGTCCCGCACATTGGGAGAGACCATCGTCATTGAGGTAAAATCATCGCGCAAGCCATGGTCCGTCCGAGTGGATACGGGCGAATTGGAGAATGCGATCCTGAACATCGCCATCAATGCCCGCGATGCGATGCCCGATGGCGGAACCCTGACCATCGAGGCCGATAACGTCACCCTGTCGGCGAAGAAGGCGGCGCAATTCAGCAACGCTCAACCTGGCCAATATGTCCGGCTGTCCCTGGCGGATACGGGGGAGGGCATGCCGCCGGAGGTGCTGAACCACGCCTTCGAGCCCTTTTTCACGACCAAGGCGTTTGGCGAGGGCAGCGGTCTGGGGCTGAGCATGGTCTACGGTTTCGCGACCCAGTCCGGGGGGTTCGCGACCATCGACAGCCGGAAAGGCAAGGGCGCCACCGTCAGCCTTTACCTGCCGCGCGCAGAGGCCGGCGACATACCCGACCGCGACTGCCGGCCGCTTTGCCAGCCCGCGGAACAGGGCGGCTCCATCTTGGTGGTCGAGGACGACCCCGACGTGCGCCGGCTGGTCGTGACTCTGTTGTCGGCCATGGCATATACCGTGCTGGAGGCCGAGGACGGCGAAACCGCCATGCCGCTGATACTCGGCGATCGGCACATCGATTTGTTGCTATCGGATGTGGTGCTACCGGGCGATATGAGCGGACCGGCGATCGCCGAGGCAGCCTTGGCGAAGCGGCCCGATCTACGCGTGATGTTCATGTCGGGCTATGCAGAGGACGTAATCCGGCGCGACCGCGAAGGCGTCGAAAAGGCTGTCGACGCCGACCTGCTGACCAAGCCCTTCACCCGCGCGCAACTGGCGCAAAAGGTCAAGACCGCTATGGGGGCGAATTAAAACTGACTGCAAGGTGACGGGGAGGATGGCTGCGCGGGAAGAAGGCGAAAACGACCCTGATTTTCCGTGTCGGTGCCTCTTCCGAGGCTGCGGCACCGTATGCGGGTGGCACTTGGGAAATGTCAGTTACCGCATATCCGTGCGCTCTGTACAACACAGCCAACACAAAGTACAACACGGCCAATATGAATGTTCCGCGGCGCTTTTGATCGTCGCGACATGCGCCCCTTGACCCGTAGCCCGGCGCCCGAAACTTGCGTTCCGAAAGACAGAACATGACAGAATTCGAAGGCGTCGTACCGGCGCTTGGCCAAGCGTTGAGCAAACGCGGCTATTCAGCGCTGACCCCCGTGCAACAGGCGGTTCTGGCTCCTGAACTCAGTAAGGCCGATATCCTGGTTTCCGCTCAGACCGGATCGGGCAAGACGGTGGCGTTCGGCCTGGCGTTCGCGCCCACGCTGCTGGACGGCGCGGACCGCTTCGCCCGCGCGACCGCACCCTTGGCGCTGGCCGTCGCCCCGACCCGGGAACTGGCGTTGCAGGTCAAGCGCGAACTGGAATGGCTGTACGAGATGACGGGAGCGTCCGTGGCCTCATGCGTGGGCGGCATGGACATGCGAACCGAACGCCAGGCCCTGGGACATGGCGCGCACATCGTCGTCGGCACGCCGGGGCGGCTGCGCGATCACATCGAGCGCGGCTCCTTGAACACGACGAGGCTTAAGGCCGTAGTGCTGGACGAGGCGGACGAGATGCTCGACATGGGCTTTCGCGACGATCTGGAATACATCCTCGGCTCCGCACCGGCCGAACGGCGCACATTGCTGTTTTCCGCCACCGTGCCGCGCTCCATCGCCACCCTCGCCAAGCGTTACCAGCGCGATGCGGTGCGCATCTCCACCTCGGCGGAAAAGAAGCAACATCTCGATATCGAATACCGCGCGCTCACCATCGCGCCCAACGACCAGGAAAATGCCATCATAAACGTGCTGCGGTATTTCGAGGCCAAGAATGCCCTCGTATTCTGCGCCACCCGCGCGACCGTCAACCACATGACCAGCCGCTTCACCAACCGGGGCCTCTCGGTGGTGGCGCTGTCGGGCGAGTTGAGCCAGAACGAACGCAGCCACGCCCTGCAAGCCATGCGCGACGGGCGCGCGCGGGTGTGCATCGCCACCGACGTGGCAGCGCGCGGCCTCGACCTGCCGAATTTGGAACTTGTGATCCACGCGGACCTTCCGAAAAACCGCGAATCCCTTCTGCACAGAAGCGGGCGAACCGGACGCGCCGGGCGCAAGGGGGTAAGCGTCCTGATCGTGCCCCACAGCGCGGGCAAACGCACTGAGCGTCTGTTACAAAGCGCCAACATCCGGGCCGCGTGGGCCAAGCCACCGTCCGCCGACGAAATCATGCGGCGCGATGACGAGCGCATCCTCGCGGATCCGGCCCTGAGCGAGCCATTGAAGGAAGGCGAACAAATCTTCGCCCAGGAACTTCTGGCCCGTCACGGCGCTGAACAGGTCGCTGCCGCCTTCGTGCGCCTTTACCGGGCTGGCCAGTCCGCGCCGGAGGAATTGCGGGATATCGCGCCCGCGGAACGCAAAACATACGCGCCGACGGAGCATAAAACAAAGCAGCGCGACGACTTCAAGGGCGGCGTGTTGTTCTCCCTGTCGGTCGGGCGCAAACAGTCCGCCGAACCGCGCTGGCTGTTGCCGATGCTGTGCCGCGCCGGCAACATCACCAAACGCGAAATCGGCGCGATCAGGATTGATCAGGACGAATCCTTTGTGGAGCTTGCACCGGGGTGCGTTGAGCAGTTCCTCGAAGGCGTGGGCCCCAACCACAGGCTGGAAAAGACCATCACCGTGACACGCCTTGACGGCGCCCCGAAGGGACTCAGGGACACCCGCGGCAAGCCGGACGGGAACAAGAAGCCATACACCGCCCGCAAACCCGGCGCGAAAACCAAGCTGGGACCGAAACGCAAGTTTGGGCAGCAATCCGGCGAGCTGACAGAGGACGAAAAGCCCCGGGACAGGACCACAATAAAGCTCAAGGGAAAAAAGCCTCATAAGCCCAAATTCGCCAAGGCGGGAGCGAAGGATCGCAATCCGGGCAAGCCCGGCTCCACGAAACAGAAGCGGAAAAAACAAAAAAATACAACAGACTAGAGCCGGTCCGTATTCGAAGATCCCGGGCGCAATTCCGCATCCCTGCTCGCCGGACGGTCGGGCAAGCCTTTGGCGCCCCGGACGTATTGCGAGGGTGTCCTCTCATTGACGGCATTCAAGGTTGTGGTTGGCTGGGGCGGCAGGGATCGAACCTGCGATGACGGGATCAAAACCCGCTGCCTTACCGCTTGGCTACGCCCCAATCGCGACCGGCGGGCCGCAACATAGGGCGAAGCCGGGACATGGGCAAGTGCATAGAGCAGTTTAGCCGTTTATCGCGCCGGCCGGGCGGGGGAGAGGGAACGGCGCCAACCAACCCTAAACGATACGGGTCGCCCAGACCCACCAGTCGTCCCGCCTGAACGCGCTCGCAGCGCCCGCGGCCGCCGCCTCGTCGTCGAACAGGCCGAAGCAGGTGGCGCCGCTGCCGGTCATCCGGGCAAGATGGCATCCGGGGGTCGATTCCAGTGTAGCCAGTACGTCCGCAATCACAGGCGCCAGCCTGATCGCCGCCTCGGTGAGGTCGTTGTCGCGTTCGCCGAGCAGGCCAGCGAGCGCCTGGGTGTTGGGCGGTGATTCGGAAAACCTGCCCGGCGGCGAAAACCCGCCGCGGCGCCCGGCAAAGACAGACGGTGTGGCCAGGGCTACGCCGGGATTGACCAGCAACAACCCCGCTTCGGGAAGTGCCGGCGCGGCTTCGATCTGTTCACCGACACCGCCGACAAAAGAAGACCCTGCCGCCAGGCAAACCGGTATGTCGGCGCCGAGTTCCAGGGCAAGCGAGGGCAAATCGACGGCATCCCGCGGGATGTCCCATAACCGCATCAGCCCCCGCAACGCGGCCGCCGCGTCGGCCGAGCCACCACCGAGACCGGCAGCAGCCGGAATGTTCTTTAACAATCTGGCCGCCATGCCCTTGTCGATCTTCGCCGCGCCGGCCAGCGACCGTGCGGCGCGCAACACCAGATTGTCGTCCAAAGGTCCAGCGTTGTCGGCGAACGCTCCTTCGACGGTAAGCGACATGCCGTCCGCCGGCCCCAGTTCAAGCTGATCCGACAGAGCGGTGAATACAACAAGGCTGTCAAGCAGGTGATAACCGTCGGCGCGGCGCCCGGTAACATGGAGATAGAGATTGACCTTGGCTGGCGCGGCCAGTCGGAAGGCGCCTGGAGCTTCGCCGGTCACCCGCCGCCGCCGGGCTCGACCGCCGGCAATCCTTCCTCCAGCTTGTTCTGGATTTGCGCGCGCATATCGTCCTCCAGCTTCAGTCCCAGGACACGGTGCCACTGGATCCGCGCCTCGTCGCGGCGGCCGACGCGCCAATAGGCATCCCCCAGATGGTCATTGATTACCGGATCCTGCGGACGCAACGCCACCGCGCGCTCAAGATAGACGACAGCGTCCGTGAACTCGCCAAGCTTGTAGAGCGCCCATCCCATACTGTCGACGATATAGCCATCGTCCTGGCGCTGCGCCACGGCGCGCTCCAGCATGTCGCGGGCCTCGGTGAGATTCTGGCCCCGTTCGACCCAGCTATAACCCAGATAATTGAGGACGAATGGCTGATCGGGCTCCAGTTCCAGGGCCTTCAGGAAATCCTGTTCCGCGCGCTCCCATTGTTTGGATTGCTCCAGCGAAATCCCGCGGCTGTAAAGAATCGTCCAGTTGGCGCCCGTGACTTTGCCGATCCGTTCCACTGCCCGGTCGTAGGCCGCTACCGATTCAGCGAAGCGTTCTTCGTAACGCATGATATTGCCCAGACTTACCAGCGCGTCGCTGCGGTCCGGCCTCTCATCCGCCATCTTGCGCAGAAGCGCGGTCGCGCCCTCAACATCGCCCAGCTCGTACAGTTCGGCGGCCAGCCGCAGCCGGGCGACCCAGCCATACGCGCCGTCCGGGTCGACGCCGCGATGAATTTCGGCGGCTTCCGCATAGCGCCCGAACCCTTCGTAGAAGTCGGCCAGCAGAAGCTGCGCCAGCGGATAGTCGGGCCGCAGATACAGGGCCAGCCGGATATAGACCAGCACGATCTCGCCCGCCCTGTCCTTGGGCAGTATCGAGGCGATGTCGAAGAAGCCCTCGGCCATGCCGTGGGCCGCCGACGCGATCGACGAGTCCGGTTTGCTGCCCGCCGCCAGACGCTTTCGCGCGGCCTCGAACAGCAGGCCACCCATGTCGGCGCCGGCATAGCCGTCATAAAGGGCCGCGGCAGCGCCGGCGCGGCCTTCGCGCTCCAGGAAGCCGCCGTAAGCAAGGATCACACGGTTCGCCGCCGACGCCGGGTCGTCGCCAAGCGCTGCGCGATATGCCGCCTCGGCCGGGCTGGCCCGACCGGCGAAATCATGGATAAAGGCTTCATGCAGCTGGCGCAGCATCCCGAACCCGCTTTCGTGGTCCAGCGGCGCCAGTGCGGCGACCGCGCCGGCGGTCTCATTGGCGCCGGCAAGGGCCCAGGCAAGCGCGAGAGGGACCGAATAACGGGCCAGATCTTCACGGTCTATTGATTCCAGCCGCTGCAACGCACCCGCGAAATCCTCCTTGTTGACCGATTCGGCGGCAAGCAAAAGCTGCGCCGTCGAGATCTTCACGCCGGATTCTTCCAGCT
>DAOVHN010000168.1 GCA_030671915.1 Pseudomonadota bacterium | reverse complement strand
TTTCCTCGAAACTCGCGGGCACCAACAGGACAAGCTTGCCGCCCAGCACCGCTTGCGGCTCCAACTTGATTTCCTTGGCGTGAGCCGGCCCTGCGGCCAACAGGAGAGACAGGCATAAAAGCGCCGCCAAATGACAAATACGCATAATGTGCTCCTAGCAAACCTCTGCAATCGAAACAGATGTATTACTATAACGAATTACCCGGATAAGCACACCCACCTGTAGTGAGAATCACAGCTCTCCGGCCGCACGAGCGTTAGCAATACCCCAGGAGGGCGGCGGCGCGTGGGCTTGTGGCGTTGCTGGAGACGTTGATGGAAGGGTAAATTAGCTCCGCCTACAAAATAAACTTGCTGAGATCCGATTCCTTCGCCAAATCCTCGACCTGCTCGCGGACGTAGGCCGCGTCGATCGTTATCGTCTCGCCGCCGCGGTCGGTGGCGGTGAAGCTTATTTCCTCCAGCAGGCGTTCCAGCACGGTGTGCAGGCGGCGCGCGCCGATGTTTTCGACGCGCGAGTTGATCTCCGCCGACAGGAATGCGATCTCGTCGATGGCGTCGTCGGTGAACTCCAGGGTCACGTCCTCGGCCCCCATCAGCGCCACATACTGCTTGATCAGGCTGTTTTCCGGTTCTTTCAGAATCCGCACAAAGTCATCGCGGGTAAGCGCCCTTAATTCCACGCGAATCGGCAGGCGGCCCTGCAGTTCCGGCAGCAGGTCCGCCGGCTTGGCCAGATGGAAGGCGCCCGAGGCGATAAACAGGATATGGTCGGTCTTGATCGACCCGTGCTTGGTGGCCACCGTGGTGCCCTCGATCAGCGGCAGCAGGTCGCGCTGCACACCCTCGCGGCTGACATCGGCGCCGCCGCGCTCGCCCCGCGCGGTGATTTTGTCGATCTCGTCCAGGAAGACGATGCCGTTCTGTTCCACCGCGTCCAGCGCGCTGCGCACCACCGTCTCGTCGTCCAGCAGCTTGTCGCTCTCTTCGGCGATCAGCACGGCGTATGAATCGGACACCGACATGCGGCGCGGCTTGGTTCGCCCGCCCACCATCTTGCCCAGCATGTCGTTCAGGTTGAGCATACCCATCTGGGCGCCCGGCATGCCGGGAATGTCGAAGGTTGGCATGCCGCCGCCGGTGTCCTGGACCTCGATCTCGATTTCCTTGTCGTCCAGTTCACCCTCGCGCAGCCTCTTGCGGAAACTCTGGCGTGTCGACGCGCTCGCGCCCTGGCCGACCAGCGCGTCCAGCACCCGCTCCTCGGCCGCCAGCTCCGCCTTGGCCTGCACCTGTTTGCGCAGGGTCTCGCGGGTCATATGAATGGAAATTTCGGCCAGGTCACGGACGATCTGCTCCACATCGCGGCCGACATAGCCGACCTCGGTGAACTTGGTCGCCTCAATCTTGATGAAGGGCGCACTGGCCAGCCGCGCCAGCCGCCGGGCGATCTCGGTCTTGCCGACGCCGGTCGGGCCGATCATCAGGATATTCTTCGGCAGCACCTCCTCGCGCATTTCCTCGGGCAGTTGCTGGCGCCGCCAGCGATTGCGGAGCGCGATGGCGACGGCGCGCTTGGCGTCGTTCTGGGCGACGATATAGCGGTCCAGTTCGGAGACGATCTCTCGGGGGGTGAATGCGGTCATAATGTCTCGACGGTAATGTTTTCGTTGGTATAGACGCAGATATCGGCGGCGGCTTTCATGGCGCGCCGGGCGATGTCCTCGGGCTCCAGCCCGTCGACGGTAGAAAGCGCGCGCGCCGCGGCCAGGGCAAAAGAGCCGCCGGAACCGATGCCGATCAACCCGTCCTCGGGCTCCAGCACGTCGCCGGTGCCGGTGACGACGAGCGAGACCTGCTTGTCGGCGACCGCCATCATGGCCTCCAGGCGGCGCAGGTAACGGTCGGTGCGCCAGTCCTTGGCCAGTTCCACGCAGGCGCGGGTCAGTTGTCCCGGATGCTGCTCCAGCTTGGCTTCCAACCGCTCGAACAGGGTGAAGGCGTCGGCGGTGGCGCCGGCGAAGCCGACAATTACCCCGCCGTCGCCCAGCGGACGCACCTTGCGGGCGTTGGATTTGATCACGGTCTGGCCCAGGGTGACCTGGCCGTCCCCGGCGATCACAACGGAATCGCCCCTGCGCACCGAAAGGATAGTGGTGCCGTGCCAAACGCTGTTATCGGACATGCATAAAACCCGCTGAAAACCGTTTGAACGAACCCCTCATGGGTCCGCGAACCTATCCCATGTGGCTCTTTCATGCCAGCAATCAAGGACTGACGGGGCAATCTGGCAAACGTGTTGGACTGTAGGGACGAGACGACAGGGTTCGCGTAATTTCGAAGCGTGCCGGCTAATGCTTCGGCGTCACTGCATCTGTTGGCCAACACCCGCTCTGCGCCCGCAATACCGGGTCAATGTTTCTAACCGGGTTTTCTTTTCGACCGCCTGTTTGGTTTCCCCAATGATTTTTGCTGGCTCTTCAATTCAGCAATGCTGGCATCTGCTTCTTCGTGCCGGCGGTGCGTCCGTTCCGCATCGAAAATAGCATATTGCTCAGCCGCATGTTTCTTTGCCTTGACGCTCGATATCTTACCGCCAGTTCTAAGGACAGGCCGGCCGAGGGACTTTAGCTGCTGATTCAACAGGGCTTCCGCGTCCGCCATTATGGTCAATCTGCCGATATCCAGTTGGTCCTCAAAAATATCCAGCAAGATTGTTGTCAGTCGATTTAACTCCTTGATTTCAGCTGCGGTAAGATAATTCTTCGCCACCTCTGCATCGTGTTTTCGAATCTGATCCTTCGGCCAAGTCTGCAAACCCATGTTTGGAGAGTTCGCGTCGGCTCTTCGCGCGATAATTTCGGAAGGCGTATGCGATGCAACAGCCCACATAAACTTTGCTTGCGTGTGCTGATAAAAATCCCGCCAAGTGTTGGAGCCGCTATCGTAGTCCTGACACATAGCGCATATTGCCCTGAGTTCGCGATAAACGTTCGCCTCGTCTGAGCGAATGTCGCGAATGATTTCCCGCAGCTCGGCAAACCTGTCCTCGGAGCCCGGTTCTTTAAGGCGCTCGACATCAATGACAAAGCCCTTGGTTGCGAACTGAACGAGCTTTTCGGTAGCCCATTTTCGAAATAACGTGCCCTGCTTTGAACTTACGCGATAACCAACACTGATGACTGCATCAAGGTTGTAGTGCTTAACTTCTCTGGTGACGTTTCGAGCGCCTTCCATTTGAACTATTAGAAAATTCCTAATAGTTGGGACTTCGTTTAGCTCACCTTCCGCATATACGTTTTTGAGGTGTGCGTTAATCGTAGGAATGGTGACGCCAAAAAGCCCGGCCATCTGCGCTTGAGTCATCCAAAGCGCTTCGCCCTCATAACGCAATTCAACCCTGATGCCACGCTCGGTCCCGTAAATCAGAAACCGATCACCCGTATCGGTATCCTGAACAAGATGAACCGGCTCGGTTTTAGGGGGCTCGCCGGAAGCCAAGTCAATCACTCCTTGTCATTTTCAACACACCACCAGAACAAAACGCGAACTGCGGTACTATCGCTGATTTTTCTCGTTCTGCCAATATCTTTTAGTGTCCCGCAGCAACTGATTTGATACCAAGCGTCCTTATTGTCGGATAAGGCAGGATGGCGGTCTCTTGATGGATAATCGGTCCTGGCCTCCCAACCGCTGGCGTTCGCCGCGTGCGGGTGTTAAAAGTGCGCCGCATTTCAGGGAAATGGAGATTGCCATGCGGCAAGCCAGCATCGAGCGCAATACGCGCGAAACGCAGACCTCGGTCACCGTCGACCTCGACGGGACGGGCCGCTACGACGTGGCCACGGGGATCGGCTTTCTGGATCATATGCTGGAGCAGCTTTCGCGCCACAGTCTGATCGACCTTACTGTCCGGGCCCAGGGCGACCTGCATATCGATTTCCACCACACCACCGAGGATACCGCCATCGCCATCGGCCAGGCCGTGGCGGAGGCGCTGGGCGATCGCAAGGGAATCAACCGCTATGGCAGCGTGCTGATCCCGATGGACGAGACGCTGACCCGCGTGGCGCTGGATTGTTCGAACCGGCCCTGGCTGGTCTGGAACGTAGCATTCACACAGCCCAAGCTGGGCGATTTCGACACCGAGCTGTTCCGCGAATGGTTCTGCGCCTTCGCCCAGAACGCGGGGCTGACGCTGCATGTCGAATGCCTGTACGGCGTGAACAACCATCATATCGTCGAGTCCTGTTACAAGGCGCTGGCCCGCGCGCTGCGCCAGGCGGTCGAGATCGACCCGCGCCAGGCGGACGCCGTTCCCTCCACCAAGGGCGTGCTGGGCGGCGGTTCGGCATGACGGTCGCCATCGTCGATTACGGGTCGGGAAACCTGCACTCGGCCGCGAAGGCGTTCGAGCGCATGGCGGACGAGCCGGTACTGGTCACCGCCGACCCGGGCACGGTGGCGGCGGCGGACCGGATTGTGCTGCCCGGCGTCGGCGCCTTCGGCGATTGCTGGGGCGGGCTCAATGCGTTGGAGGGCATGGTCGAAGCGCTGGAAGAGGCGGTGATCCGGGGCGGGCGGCCGTTTCTGGGAATCTGCGTCGGCATGCAGCTTATGGCCACGCGCGGGCTGGAGCATGGCGAATTTCCCGGCCTGGGATGGATCGCGGGCGAGGTAACGCAGATACAGCCCGCCGACCCGTCGCTGAAGGTACCGCATATGGGTTGGAACGAACTGACGGTGCAGCGCGCGCATCCTGTTCTCGACCACCTGCCGACGGGCGCCCATATGTATTTCGTGCATAGCTATCAGTTTATCGCCCAGAACCCGGCCCATGTGCTGGCGACCACCGATTACGGCGCGCCGCTTACCGCCTTGATCGGGCGCGACAATATGATCGGCAGCCAGTTCCATCCGGAAAAAAGCCAGAAATCCGGCCTTGCTTTCATCGAAGCTTTCCTGCGGTGGCGCCCATGACCGGCAAGGCGCAGACAGCGGCCAGAATCGCCGAATCGCTGGATAACCGCGAGATGGACGAACTCTGTGACGCGACCGCCGCGGCCATCGAGGACGGCGGGGGATTCGGCTGGTTGATTCCGCCGCCGCGACAGGTGATGGAGACCTACTACAATGGCGTCGTGTTGGTGCCTGGTCGCACGCTGTTTCTGGGGCTGCTCGACGGAGTCATCGCGGGCTCGGCCCAGCTCCTGGCGCCGACCCGCAACAACGAGGCCCAGGCGGCCGCCTGCAACCTGGTCGGCGCCTTCGTCGCGCCCTGGGCGCGCGGACACGGGCTTGCCCGAACGCTGACCGAGGCGGTGGAGGATCAGGCGCGCGCAGAGGGTTTCGGGATGATAAATCTCGACGTTCGCGAAACCCAGGCCGCCGCGATACATGTATATGAAAGCATGGGCTACGTGCATTGGGGCGCGCATCCGCTCTATGCCAGGCTGGCCGACGGCGCCTGGATTCCGGGCCGGTTCTATTACAAGGTTTTGGTCGGGGAAGCCCCCGAACCGCCACGCGGGGAGCGAGACAAATGATTCTTTATCCGGCAATCGATCTCAAGGAAGGCCGGTGTGTGCGCCTGATCCGTGGCGACATGGAACAGGTGACCGTGTTCAACGACGACCCCGTGGCGCAGGCGGCCAGTTTCGTGGATGCCGGCGCATCCTGGCTGCATCTGGTGGATCTCGACGGGGCCTTCGCCGGCAAGCCGGTGAACGCGAAGGCTGTCCAGGCGATCGTGAACGAGGTCGATATCCCGGTGCAGCTTGGCGGCGGTATCAGGACGCTGCAAACCATCGAAGACTGGCTGAACTGCGGCGTGATGCGGGTAATCCTGGGCACCGCGGCGGTCAAGGACCCCGATCTGGTGACACAGGCCTGCCGCAAATTTCCCGGCCAGGTCGCGGTCGGCATCGACGCGCGCGGCGGCCGGGTCGCGGTGGAAGGTTGGGCCGAGGAGACGGACATCCAGGCCGTCGACCTGGCCCGCAAGTTCGCCGATGCCGGCGTGGACGCC
>DAOVHN010000442.1 GCA_030671915.1 Pseudomonadota bacterium | reverse complement strand
GCGCCGCCATCTCGCCCTCATAGAGATCGAGATCGACGCCCTGCAGGGCATGCACCTCGACCTCGCCGGTGCGGTAGATTTTGGTCAGTCCGCGCACCCGGAAGGCGACCGTGGCGTGATCGGCGGGTGAACTGGCAATGCTGTCGGCATCACTCATGGCGGGGCCTATTGTTGCGCAACTGGCACCCTCTGTATAGCGCCGTGGCAGGGCAACGGCGTTGCGGCAGGTCAATCCGGCGGTTTATTCTAGGGCATGGCGCAGCGCGGACGCATATGGGTCGGAACTTCCGGCTGGCAGTACGATCACTGGACCGGGCCGGTCTATGACCGGGGTCTGGATACCCGCGCCCGGCTTTCCCGATATGCACGGTCTCTCTACAGCGTCGAGATCAACTCGACCTTTTATGGTCTGCCTTCGGCTTCCGCCGTCGCGGCATGGCGCAACGCCACGCCGGCGGATTTCCTCTTTGCAGTCAAGGCCAGCCGCTACATCACCCATATGAAGAAGCTGAAGGATCCGGCTGAAAGCGTTGGCCGCTTCTTCGCCGCGATCAAGCCCTTGGGAGACAAACTGGGCCCCGTCCTTTTCCAGCTGCCACCCCGCTGGCGGGCAAATGCCGATCGGCTGGAGACCTTTCTCGCCACACTGCCGGCAGGCCGTCACTATGCCTTCGAATTCCGGGACGAGAGCTGGCATTGCAGCGAAATCTTCAAGACGCTGGCCCGGCACAATGCAGCCTTCTGCATTTTCGATCTGGAAGGCAAACAGGCGCCGGCGCAGGTCACGGCGGATTTCGTATATATAAGATTACACGGGCCAGACGGCGCCTACTGCGGGAGTTACGACGAAAGGGCGCTCGCCGCCTGGGCCCGCCGGATCGCGGGCTGGCGGGATTCGGGGCTCGACTGTTACTGCTATTTCGACAACGACGAGGCCGGTTACGCGTTCGCGAACGCCGTTCGCCTGAGAGAGATACTCGCTACGCCTTGACGATCCGCTCTCTGTGTTCCGTCACATCGCGCGTGGCGTTGCGTGTATCGACGACCAGGCGGCTGTGGCCGACCAGTTCCGCGTAGTCCACATCGTCATGGTCGGTGCAGATGAAGGCGGCGTCGTAGGACGCCAGCGTTTGCGGAGCCCAGATGACGGACTGCCGGCCAGCCAGCGGCGCATGTTCGCGCGTCATGGGGATTTCGGCGACGTAAGGGTCGAAGTAATCCACCGCGGCGCCGCGTTCTTCCAGCAACTCGATGATGGTGAGCGCCGGGCTTTCGCGGGTGTCGGCGACATTTTTTTTGTAGGCCAGACCGACCAGCAGGATGCGTGCCCCGTTCAACCCCTTGCCGGTACGGGCGTCCAGCGCTTCGGCCAGACGGCGCACCACATGGCGCGGCATGCCGGTATTGATCTCGCCCGCCAGTTCGATGAAGCGGGTCGAAAGCCCGTATTCCCTTGCCTTCCAAGTAAGGTAGAAGGGGTCGATCGGGATGCAGTGACCGCCCAGCCCGGGCCCGGGATAGAACGGCATGTAGCCGAAGGGCTTGGTCTTGGCGGCGTCGATCACTTCCCAGACGTCGATACCCATGCGGTCGTAAACCAGCTTCAACTCGTTCGCCAGCGCGATATTGACGGCGCGGAAGATGTTCTCGGTCAGCTTCACCGCCTCGGCCGTGGCGGCGGAGGAGACCGGCACGATGTCGCCCACCACCTGACCATACAGTGTCGTGGCAAGCCGCAATGCCACCTCGCCGTCGCCGCCGACCACCTTGGGAATTGTCGTGGCGCCGTAGTCGGGATTGCCGGGGTCTTCGCGTTCGGGCGAATAAGCGAGGAAAAAATCGCCGCCGGAGCGCAGCCCGCCAGCCTCCAGGATAGGCTTGAGCACTTCCGTCGTCGTTCCGGGCCAGGTAGTGGATTCAAGGACGATCAGCTGGCCTGCCCGCAAATGCGGCGCGATCGCTTCGCCGGTCGATACCACAAACTTCAGGTCAGGCTCTCGAAAACGGGTCAGCGGCGTCGGCACGCAGATCAGGATGGCGTCCATGTCCGCCGCATCCGAATAATCGGTGGATGCACGGAATTTCCCCGAATCGACGATGGCCGCAATCCGGGCGTCGGGGATATGCCTTATATAGGTTCTGCCCTCGTTCAGAAGGCGGGCCTTGGCCTCGTCGATATCGAACCCGGTGACGGAAAAGCCCTCGCGCGCAAAGGCCTCGGCCAGCGGCAGGCCGACGTAACCCAACCCGACGACCCCGATCCGCGCCGTGCGGTCCAGGAAGCGTCTTTCCAGGTCACTTTCGCCGACATTCGAGGCGTTCGTCATTCTCTCCACCCTTCAAGCGCCATGGCCACCGGTTATCGGGCAAGCCAGGAGGACTGTCAACGAGCGCCCCGGGGGCCGCCGGCGCAAAATTAGCGCCCGGGCAGTCGCAGGCCGCACATTGCCAATAGTGGCGCAAACGGCGATACTCCCGGTGCATTTGCCCACGGGCCGCACGAGGGGACGAACTTGATCGAAAAGGACAAGATCACACAAGCAGAAGATATCCCCGCGGCGCCGACGCACCGGAGCCGTTCGCGTTGGTACGCGGGCTATTTCGTGCTTTCAGTCGTCAATATCGTTACGATCGCCGCCGGCATACTGTTGAATGACCGGTTGGTTCGGCAATACGAGGAATCGAACGAGCAGAACCGCTACTGGTCCGAGAATCTTACGGACTATGCTGAATTGGAGACCCTGCTTGCCAAGGCCAACGCGCCGGGCAACGACGTATTCTCGTCGCTTGATGCGCGGGCGGAATCCGCCCGGCTGGAAGAGGCGCTGGACCTGCTGGACCGGCATCTTGCGGGGATGCGCGAGAGGCACAGGCCATACCCCACGGTTATACTCTCCGAAGACTGGGCCGGCCTAGTTGGCACGGTCGAAGACCTGGCTGCGAGAATGGGCGAACAGACACGGGATCTGCTGACGCTATTCGCAGCAGGCGAATTCGCCGGTGCGAGCGGGAAGATGGCCGGCATGGACAGGACACATGTGGATATAACCCTGCTTGTGAACCGCCTCGAGCAGGAGGCGCATGAATCGCAGCGGATATTTCTCGGCAAACAGGTGCGGCTGGCCGAG
>DAOVHN010000785.1 GCA_030671915.1 Pseudomonadota bacterium | reverse complement strand
CCTTCGCTGATCCCCGCCGACCAGATCGCCATCGTGAGGGACTGGCTTGCACGATAGCCGCGCACACATACGCACGGATTTCCCGGACTTCCGGGCGCGCGCGCCCTGGTGGGGCGGCGATCTTCAGACCCTGCGCAACACTGCCTTGAGGAAGCTGGGCACGCGCTTTGATTTCCCTGGCGAGCGTCTGGCGCTGGATGCGGGCGACGGCAGTGGCGACCGGTTGATGGCGCTGTTCAACGAGGGGAAGCCGGGCCGGCCGCTGGTGGTGCTGATCCACGGGCTGACCGGCTGCGAGGGTTCCAGTTACATGGTCAACACGGCCCGCTATCTGACCGGACTGGGCTATTCGGTACTGCGGCTGAACATGCGCGGGGCGGGGCCATCGGCCGACTGCTGTGGCCAGCGCTACCATGCCGGGCGCGGACAGGATATCACCGCCGCGCTGGGCGCGCTCGACCCCGCGATGCTGGGCCGCGGCGTCATGCTGGCGGGCTATTCTTTGGGTGGCTCCATCCTGCTGAACTTCCTGGCGCGCCATGCGGATACCTTCCCGGTGCGCGCAGCTGTCACCGTGTCGGCCCCGATCGATCTGGCGGAATGCTCGAGGCGAATTCTCGGCTTCAGAAATATTATCTATCACCGATATCTTATCGACCGGATGAAGTACGACTGGGCCGGAGCTGCGCTGGGCGAACGGGAACGAGCGGCGCTGGCCGAGGTTCGCACGATCTGGGAATTCGACGACCGACTGGTCGCCCCCGCCAACGGTTTCGGCACGGCGGACAATTACTACACCGAATGTTCCGGGGCACGCGTCCTGCCGGGCCTCGAGATTCCGACCCTGATGATCCACGCCGCCAACGACCCCTGGATCCCGGCGAAAAGCTACCGCGCCGTCGACTGGGACAGCAACGCAAAGCTGACACCGCTGCTTGCGTCCGGCGGCGGCCATGTAGGCTTCCACCGGAAGGGCACTCCGCCGAACTGGCATGATCTCTGTATGGGAGAGTTTTTTGGGACCATCTTGCGGACCGGAGCGGAGACCGTTTAGACTGGAGTTCCATAGGCGCAAGAACAGCTTGGCGAACCAGACCCGTTCAAGCTGTCGAAGGAAGTGACGTGCCTGTATCTGTCGAGTTTCCGGCCTTTCGCCCACGTCCGCCCTGGTGGGGCGGCGACCTTCAGACCATCCGCAGTTTCCTGTTGCAGGGGCTGGGCCTGGCGCCGCCTGCACTTGCCGGGGAACCGGTGGTCTTGCCGGCGCGCGACGGCAGTGGCGATTGCATGATCGGTATCCTGAACCGGTCCGATGCCGGGGATTCGCCGCTAGTGGTGCTGCTGCATGGGCTGCTGGGCGATGCAGAGGCGGTCTATATGACTGCCAGCGCCCGCTATCTGACCGGGCTGGGTTATCCGGTGCTGCGGCTTAATCTGCGCGGGGCCGGACTGTCGGCGAAATCCTGCAATTGCCGTTATCACGCCGCCCGCAGCGGCGATATCGCGGACGCCCTGTCGGCGATGG
>DAOVHN010000254.1 GCA_030671915.1 Pseudomonadota bacterium | reverse complement strand
GCGGTTCCACCCCGGACGGGAAGCCGACGCGGTGCGTTTCGCGCAAGCGATCGGCCGCCCGATCTCGCCGGCGGAACTGCAATGCACCCTGCTGGCCGGCGATCCGTTCGAGGCCGGCGACGTGCTGGATACGGACGCCGTGGAAGTGGTGAATGTGCCGGTGACGGCGGAGTAATACCAAGGCTCTACTCCGCCGCCGGCACGGGCATCGCCATGGGGTCTCAGCGCCAAGGGACCTCATAGATCGTGACCGGGTCGGCAAACCCCTTCATGGTCTTTGCGCCAAGTTCCTTCACCTCTGTATCGCTTGACACCAGATTGCGAACAGTCTCGGTGATGAAAACTTCATCCGGACCAGCTTCCGCGCAAATCCTTGCCGCCATCTGAACCGTACCGCCAAACAGATCATTGCTGTCTTCGACCGGCTCGCCCGCATCCAGACCAATCCGCACGCGAAGTTTCTCGGCGCTGGCCAGATTGAAGGCGTCAAAGCCGGATTGGATGGAACGCGCACATCGGATGCCCGCATCCGCATCGCCGAACGACGCCATGATGCCGTCTCCGGTATGTTTCACTTCGCGGCCATCGGTATCTTTCAGGGCGCGGCGTACGATCGAATCGTGCGCCCGCACCATTTCTACCGACCGCTCATCCCCCAGCCGGGCGGTCATGCCCGTCGAGTCAACGATATCGGTAAACATTACCGCGCGGAACGCCGTGTCCGGTCCAGGCTCTTCACCGGATGCCAATCGCGCGGGGTCGGCGATCCGGCCAAGGAACGCCTCAACGGCGGACAATTCGACCTCGATTACATCGACGGCGATGTTACCATGGGTCTCGCCGTGGACATGCACCGCCGTTTCGGCGTCCGGGGCGTCGATCAGGCAGAAGGCGGATCCGCGAGCCTCATCGAACCAGTAGGTCATGAACTTGACCCCGTATTTCTCCTGCGCTTCCATGTCCATGCGGTGCGCGGCGGCGATTTCCTCCGTGCTTAATCCAGTCGTATCATGCCGGTCCAGGAATATTGGCATTTTGTCATTCCCTCTCTTATTAAGTTTATTTTGCGATCAGCATCGATACGATAATTTTCTTTTCAAAACAATAATGCGGGCCAGCAAGAGAATTCTCGTTTTCGCCACGTCCAAACACAAACAGAAATATTGCCCTTGCTTGACAGCGCTATCGCCGCGTGCGTACAAGCCCAGCCCCGCCACGGGCCGGAAATTGCTTGTGGACGGAAATTCTAAAGGAAACCGACCGATGCTCCTGGACCTGAGAACGATAGCGCAAGACAGCAACCCGAGGCCGAACGGCCATCGGGACAGCGAGCCCGCGCGCATTTTCGGGAGACCCATGACGATGTGATCGTCGAACGCATAGCTGCGATAGCAGCGCGTTTCCAGGCCCTCCCGAACCAGGTTCGGGGGGTTTTTTATTTTTGCGGTATGATCGGAAGAGGAGAAGGGCGATGACGGGATACAAATTCATTGAAGGCGACGGCGCGGGCATCAAGGCCTGGACCAACGGCGTGCCGGTCGAGGATGCGGCGTTGCGGCAGCTGAAGAACGTCGCCGCCCTGCCCTTCGTGCATAAACATGTCGCTGTCATGCCGGACGTGCATTTCGGCAAGGGCGCGACCGTGGGCTCGGTAATCCCGTGCAACGGCGCGATCGTGCCGGCGGCGGTCGGCGTCGACATCGGCTGCGGCATGATGGCGGTGCAGACTTCCCTGACCTCGCACCAGTTGCCGGAGGACCTGTCGGGCCTGCGTTCGGCGATCGAGGCCGCGGTGCCGCATGGCCGCACCAACAATGGCCGCAAGGGCGATCGTGGCGCCTGGGGCGAAATTCCCAAGGATGTGGAGAAAACTTGGACCTCCGCGCTTCACCGCAACAAGCCGTTGGCGGACGGCCATGCGACGATCGTCGAGCGGCACCCGAAGATCGGCCAGGCCAACAACGTCGTCCATCTCGGCACGCTGGGCACCGGCAACCACTTCATCGAGATCTGTCTCGACGAGGCGGACCGCGTGTGGGTGATGCTGCATTCGGGTTCGCGCGGCATCGGCAACCGGATCGGTTCCTACTTCATCGAACGCGCCAAGCGCGAGATGGAGCGCTGGTTCATCCATCTGCCGGATAAGGATCTGGCTTATCTCGCCGAGGGGTCGGAGCATTTCTACGACTACATCAAGGCGGTCGGCTGGGCGCAGGATTACGCGCGCACCAACCGCCAGATCATGATGGACCGGGTGCTGTCCGTGATGGAAAAACGCTTCCGGGACTTCGCCCTCGGCGATGTGGCGGTGAACTGCCACCACAACTACGTGTCGAAGGAGAAGCATTTCGGCGCCGATGTCTGGGTCACCCGCAAGGGCGCGGTGCGTGCCGGCGCGGGCGAACTGGGCATCATCCCGGGCTCGATGGGGGCGCGGTCCTTCATCGTGCGGGGCAAGGGTAACGCGGACTCGTTCTGCTCCTGCTCGCATGGCGCGGGCCGCTCGATGTCGCGAACCGAGGCCAGGCGGCGCTTCACGCTGGACGACCACGCGAAGGCGACGCTAGGCGTGGAATGCCGCAAGGACGCGGACGTCATCGACGAAACGCCGATGGCCTACAAGGACATCGACGCCGTGATGGCGGCCCAGGAAGACCTCGTCGAGGTCGTCCATACGCTGAAGCAGATCGTCTGCGTGAAGGGGTGAAAGAGGCGGCGGGGGCGGCGGGGAAACCCGCCGCCCCTTTCATTCGGGAGGATCAGCCTCCCGCCTCCGCTTTCAGGTCCGCCTCCATCCTGTCCCAGGCATTGTAAGCCTCGTCGGGCAGTTTATGGGCGATGCCCTTGTGGCAGTCGATGCAGGTGCGCCCCTTCTCGATGCCCTCCTGATGGCGGCGCGAGGCCCGGTTTTCCTGCAGGGTGTAGTCCATATAGTCGAAATTATGGCAGTTCCTGCATTCGCGTGAATCCGTCTCCTTCATTTCGCGCCACACATTCGTCGCCAGTTCGACGCGCTTGGCTTCGAACTGGTCGCGCGTGTCGAGCGTGCCGGCGAAATGGTGGAACAACTCTTTACTCGCCCTGATCTTGCGGGCCATCTTGTGGATCCAGGTCTTCGGCACATGGCAATCCGGACAGGTCGCGCGCACGCCCGTGCGGTTCGAGAAATGGATGGTCTCGCGATATTCGCGGAACACGTTTTGCTCCATCTCGTGGCAGCTGATGCAGAAGGTTTGCGTATTGGTCATCTCCATCGACCAGTTGAACCCGCCCCAGAATATGATGCCGGCGACGAAGCCGAAAACAACCAGCGTGCCCAGAGTCGCTGTCGCGTGGGGCCTCGAGACGAAGCGCCAGATCTGCCGCACGCGGTCCTTCCATGTGAACCGGCCGTTTTCTTTGTTGTTCCCCTCGGCATCGCCCGCGGCGGCGCCCTTCGTGCCCTTACCGTTCATCTTTGACGCCCTTCCCTGCTATTCCAAATCCAGGGAGGATTTGAAATCGTTGCGCACCAGTTCCTTGGCGTTCGATTGCGGCGCATGGCACTGGGTGCAGAACCAGCGTCGGGGCGAAACCCGGTCGAGGGCGACGCCGTCGCGGTCGATATAGTGGGTTTCACTAATTTTCGGCGCTTGCTGGTCGACGTTGTACGGCCAGTCATGGCATTGCATGCACTGGTTAGCCGCCCGGTCGATCTGATATCCGTCTATTTTGTGCGGAATCAGCGGCGGCTGTTGGCGGTAGGACCGCGCGAAGCTGCCGGGCTGGGTATCCTGGCGCGGCTGGTCAGGCGCGATGTTCTCGTCCGGAATTTCGACTTCGCCGCGCAGGGACTGGACTCCGCCGGCTTGCTGCGCCACGGCCTCCTCCGTCACTTGGAGAGACAACGCCGCGACGGCAGTGAGCGACAGGACGGCCAGTGTCCCGAGAGCGGTAAGCTTGGAATATCTCTTGATCATCTTGTACACGGTGACTCTCCCTTCATTTGGGGTCTCATGCAGCTTTCCGTTGCGGCTGTTCGGCTTCATCGGCCGATTGTGCAAACCGCGAGGAAAATTTGAAAACTATTCTGTCGCAGACATCGATGCAGCGGCCGCAATTGCTGCAGTCTGGCGACAGGATGACGGGTCCATGCCCTCTTTCCGCTCCCTTAAGAGCGGGCGTGATAACATGGGGTTCCGGGCAGACGGCGTAACAATCCATGCAATCGTCGCAGGCCGCGCGGGCCGCGGCGTTGACCCGCAGCAGGGCGAAGCGGCCGACCAGGCCGTAGAACGCACCGACCGGGCAGACATGCCCGCACCAGCCGCGGCGGCTTACGAACAAGTCGAAAAGGAACACGGCCAGCACCGCCGCCCAGGCGAAGCCGGCGCCATAGAGCAGACCGCGATGCAACAGGGTGATCGGGTTGACCAGTTCCCAGACGATGGCGCCGGTCGCCGCCGAGACGAAGAGCGTCATGCCCAGAACCCAGTAACGCAGCGACCGTTTCGGCTGCCATCCCTTCGGGATGTCCAGCCGCTCCGAAACCCAATGCGACGCATCGGTGACGATATTGATGGGGCAGACCCAGGAACAGTACACCCGTCCGCCGATCGGCGCGTAGACGGCCAGTACGATCAGGGCGCCGATGAGCGCCGTGACGGCGGAAATGTTCCCGGCGAACAGGCTTTGCAGCAGAATATAAGGATCGGTCAGCGGCAACACCCCAAGAGTCAGGCTGGAG
>DAOVHN010000244.1 GCA_030671915.1 Pseudomonadota bacterium | reverse complement strand
CAGCCCGTCCACCGTTTCCGGGGACATGCCGGTCACGGTTCCCAGCACGAGCTGCAGCCGCAGCGCCCCGCCCATGTTGGCCGCCACGTCGCGGTTGGCGGCATGGGCGATTTCGTGGGCCATCACCATGGCCAGGGCGTTTTCGTGCGCCACGCGCTCGATCAGGCCGCGCAGCACGAAGACGTGGCCACCCAGCGTGGCGAAGGCGTTGATGTCGGGCTCGTCCAGGTAATGCACGGTGACGCGCAGGTCTTCGGGCAGGTTCATGTTGGCGGCCAGGCGGTCGGCGAGCGCCTGCAGCGTGGCCTCGATTTCCCGGTCGCGCGCAGCGGCCGCTATTTCCTCGTCGCCGCGCGCAGCGGCCGCTATTTCCTGGTCGTCCGTCGCGGCCTCTTCCATCTCCTCGCCCTCGAACACGGTCGCGGCCAGGGCGTTTTCCCACGACATCGGCATGTAGCGCCCGGCGTAGGTCCCGATCAGGAACGCCGCCAGCCCCAGCGCCAGGAACAGCCCGATGGCGCCGGCGGTCAGGACGAACAGGTCGGCGACGGGCCTGTGCCGGCTGACATTGATGCCCTCGGGGACCTTGACGTTCCGGATCTTCATTTACCTATCCCTGCGGGATCACCGCCGTGCCGTAGGCCAGCACCTCGACCGTGCCGACCGCGTTTTTTCTGCCTTTCGAGATCGAGCTGGTCTCGAAGCGCATGTTGAAGATCATGCTGGCCCCCAGTTCGCGCGCCTGTTCCTGCATGCGCAGGATGGCCTCGCGCCGGGCGCGGTCCAGAAGGCTCTCGTAGGTGTGGATGCGGCCGCCGAACATCATGCGCAGCCGTGCCAGGAAGCGCTTGAAATAATCGACCGATATCACGACGCTGCCGCGCACCAGCGTTGTCGCGGGCGCGGGCGACATCGGCGGCAGGGTCTTGGCGACGATAACCACCATGTCGCCCAGCGCGTCCTCGCGCCGCCGGATCGATTTGTAATGCCGCCGTTCCGCGATGCTGCCGGTGAAGAAAGCCAGGATCAGCAGGAGGATGACGACCAGGAATTGCCAGAGTTCAACCAGGATTTCCATTGGTGTTACTCGACGATGACGGCGCTGCCGTAGGCGAGGATTTCCGATGCGCCCTGGGTGACGGACGAGGTGCTGAATCGAATATTGATGACCGCGTTGGCGCCCTTGGCCGTCGCCTGTTCAATCATGCGCTCGAAGGCCTCGTCGCGCGCCTCGCTCAACAGCTCAGTGTAGCCTTTCAACTCGCCGCCGACGATGTTCTTCAGGCCGGCCATGAGGTCGCGCCCGATATGCTTGGCGCGCACCGTGCTGCCCTGGACGATGCCAAGATGTTCGCGGATGGCCTTGTCGGGCACGGTTTCAAGGGTCGATGTGATCATGTTCATGTCTCCGGTTGGGTGCGTTGATTCGGCGATTTTGCCGACCGACGGGGATAATCCGACAGAACTATACAACGTATGGTTAACTTGCAGATCCCCTGTCTTGCCCGTGCGGCGCTATCATGCGATGAAGAGGCCATGATCCAACGGGAGAAATGCCGACGATGATCGACCTTTATACCTGGACCGTGCCGAACGGGCGCAAGATTTCCATCGCGCTGGAAGAGATGGGCCTGCCTTACGAGGCGCACGCCATCAATCTCGGCAGGGGCGAGCAGAAGAGTCCCGAATACCTCAAGGTCAACCCGAACGGCAAGGTTCCGGCGATCATCGACCGCGATAGCGGCGTTCGCATGATGGAATCGGGCGCGATTCTGCTTTATCTGGCGGAAAAGTCCGGCAAGCTGATGCCCGCCGGGGAAAAGCGCTGGGAAGCCATGGAATGGCTGATGTGGCAGATGGGCGGGCTGGGCCCGATGCTCGGCCAGGTGCACCACTACACCCATTTCAACAAGGGCCTCTCCGACTATGCGGAGGACCGCTACCGCGCCGAGATGGACCGGCTTTACGGCGTGCTGGATGCGCGGCTGGCGGATCGCGAATTCATCGTCGACGACATCTCCATCGTCGACTGCGCCTGCTTCCCCTGGATCGCCCGTTGGAACTGGCAGGAACAGGACCTGGGCCAGTTCCCCAACGTGAAGCGCTGGTTCCTGGCCATGGCCGCCCGCCCCGCCGTCCAGCGCGGCTACGTGGTGCCGAACGACAGCCAGACGATCCCGATTCCGGATTAGAGGAACCGCTGAAACCCGCGGAAAACCCCGGCGCATGGTGTAAAACCCGCGAAACGGGATCAGGGCCGCGACTGCGCCGCTGCATTGCGGCGGGTCTGGACCCATATGACGGCGCCGACGATCAGCGCGCCGCCCAGCATTTGCTCGATGCGCGGCGTGGCGCCGAACCATATGGCGACCAGTACGCCGACGATCGGGGTCAGGTTCATGAACATGGCGGAGACCTGCAGCCCGATATGGCGAACCCCGTAGTTCCACAGGAACACCGCGATGGAAGCGCCGCCCAACGCCGACCAGGCAACCAGCCCGACCTCGCGGGCGCCGGGCATGGGCGGCGGCAGTTGTACATAACCCGTTCCGCTGAGTGCCAGATATGCGGCAAATACCCAGACCCCGGCGGCCGGCACAGTCAGCCCGGTTATGCGGAGCTGTGACACCCCTTCCATCCAGCGCTGCGCCGCCAGCGAGTACCAGGCCCAGCATCCGGTCGCGGCCACAAGCAGCGGTTCGCCACCCTTGAAACCGATATCGAATCCGCTTTTCGACAGGTCCAGCATGGCCAGCACGCCGCCGGCGAAGGATGCGGCCAGGGCGGGCATAATCCCGGGCGCCGGCGCTTCGCCAAAACCGAAGCGGGCGACCAGGTTGGCGACCACCGGCCCCGCGGCCATAATGGCGATCGCCGTCACCGTGTCGGAATAGATGATCCCGAAATTGAAAAAGGTCACGAAGCCGGCGATGCCGCCCCCCAGCCACAGAAGTCGCCAGACCGATACGCCACGGGGCAGGAATGGCCCGGCCTCGGCCATGCGCAGCATCGTCAGCGACAGCGGGATTGCCAGGACATAGCGGGCCGCGTTGAGCGTGAAAGGGTCGTACTGGCGCAGCAACACGTCCAGCACCGGGAGCATGGAGCCCCAAAGCAGCACCGTTATCATCAATGCGGCATTGGCAGTACCCACCGGCGTCTCCCTGGTATGTAACGGTGCAGCCATCCGGCCGGCGCCGTTTCCGCGCTTATTCGTCCGGCAGGTTCAGGTAACGGCTGGGATGGATATCCCTTACATTGTCTTCCCAGCCCGTGACCGACAGCGCCACGAGGTTGCGCGAGGCGTGATGATAGAGCGGCACGGCGGGATATTGCGACATGGCCCGCTCATGCGCCCGGTATAGTCCGATCGCCCGTTCCCGCGGGTCGGGCTGCCCGGCGGCCTGCTTCAGCAGCTTTTCGAACTCTTTGTCGGCGAAGGCGCCGTAGTTGAACCGTTCGTTGCCGGACAGGAAGAGTTCCAGCACCGCCACGGGGTCGTCGTAATCGGCGATCCAGCCGGCCCTTGCGACATCGAAATCGCTAATTCCCAGATCGCCGTAATGGACGGTGTAATGGTTGCCGTACAGGTCCGTGCGCACGCCGATTTTCTTCCACATGCCGGCGATCGCCTCGGCGATCTTCTGGTGGGTTTCGCTGTTGTTGTAGTGCAGCGTAATGCGCAGGGCGTCACGCGCGCCGTGACCCGCATTTTCCAGCAGCAGCTTCGCCTTCTTCCTCTTCTGCGACGGCGACAAGGGGCGTTTGAGCGGGTAGGGGCCTGCCCGTTCGGGCTGCGCCGGCGCATGCAGGTTCGCCATGCCGTCCGGCAGCATGCCGGTTGCCGGGATTTCGCCCCGGCCCAGCACCTTGTTGACCAGACTGCGCGAATCGACCGCAAGGGCCAGCGCCTGGCGGACGCGCGGGTCGTTAAAGGGAGGTTTTTTCGTGTTGAAAACCAGGTAATCGGTGGTCAGGGTAGAATGCAGCCGAACCACCTCCGGCGCCGTCTCCATAAGGCTGGCGATCCTGTCACGCTGGACGCCCGACAAAATAGCCAGTTCCCCCGAAAAGAACCGTTCCAGGGCGACTTCTCCATGTTCGACGATGTCGTAGAATATGTTGTCGATATTGACCGAGGCCGGATCGTAAAAACCCCAGTTTTTCCGCAGTTTGACATAGCGCCCGGGCAGCCATTCGCCCAGGATGTAGGCACCGTTGCTCACCATCCGGCCCGGCCGGGTCCAGCTGTCGGCACCCCGCTCTATCAGGTCCTTGCGCAGCGGGAAGGCGGCGGGATGGTTCAGCAGCGTCAGAAAATGCGGGGTCGGTTTTTCCAGGTCGAATATCAGCGTGCGCTTGTTCTTGGCGGTCACGCCCAGCGTCGTCACATCGCCGGCCTTGCTCGTATGCAGGGCCGTGGCCCCGGCAATCGGGTAAAACATGGAAGCGAAGGGCGCACCCGACTGGGGCGCCAGCAATCGCTGGAAGGCGTAGACGAAATCCCCGGCCACCAGCGGCCGGCCGTCCGACCATTTCAGGCCCTCGCGAAGTTTGAAAATCCAGCGCCGGCCCTTCTTTTTGACTTCCCAGGACTCGGCGGCGCCGGGTAACGGCTGGCCGGCCGCATCCTCGACAACCAGCCCCATGAACAGGTCGGTCAGGATCGATTGCTCGACCGCGCGGAAGGCGTATTGCGGGTCCAGTTGATTCGGTCCTCCCATAACGCCGCGATGCAGTTCGCGTTCGATGATCTGCGCGCTGGCCGGCCCCGCGATGACCGCGAAGGCGGCGGCGAGGATGGAGTATCGAATTAACCTGTTGATAT
>DAOVHN010000464.1 GCA_030671915.1 Pseudomonadota bacterium | reverse complement strand
GAAATTCAAAAGGCTGGGCATCGGTAAAGTGCGCGATGATCTCTTCGATCAAGATCAACATACCCATGCTGCTCATCAACGGGGCCAGTTCATAATCCTTGGGCAGGAAGCGAAAACAGAAGAGATGCACCAGCCACCCGATGATCCCCGCCCCTATCACCGCCACAGCAAAGAGCACGACAACGGGCACCGCTTCTGCAGTCAGCCGATGCAGGGCCAGCCCGAAATAGATCACCTGGTTTATTTCCGCGCGGTCGATGGCCAGCGACAATGCCCGGCGGACGCGGACATCGCGGAACAGCTTGCGCCATTCCTCGTCCTGGGCGTTCAGGTTCGGGTAGAGTGTCATATGCGAGCCCTTGCCGATTCGCCACAACAGGGTCCGGAATGCATTCCTGTCCTGATTTTCGCGCAGGAAAGTGTAGTTGTCGAAGCGCAGATAGCGCGCCTGCAGGTCCGACTCGCCGGTTCCGGTTTTGGCCGGGATGATCTTGGAATTGGCGATCTGCATGACCACGCGGTCGATATAGGGAAGCTGCCGTCCTTCCGGATCGACCCGGTGGAAATAGGGGTTGCGCCGGAACACGAATCGCTCCGCGGGCGCGGCCGTGGTGTTGATCCAGGGCTGCAGGCTGGGCAGCTCGACATTGTCGTTCTTGTACTGATTGTCGAGTTTGTTGTGCAGGGCGGCCCAGCTGTGCTGTCCCCGCGCCTCGGCCGCCGCGTTCAGCGCCGCCTCGTCGCCATAGGCCGCGTGGAATTGCTTCAGGTAATGCGCCGGCCGGTAGATATAGAGCGGCCGCGCCCCCGCGAGTGCCGGCAGGAACCGGGGGTTCGGCGCCGGCCAGCTAAAGCGGATCGCGGTCTCGTCGATGACCTCCACTTTCGGCAGTTTGCCATCGACCCGCAGATCGACCGGCGGGCCGGAGGGCGCCAGCTTTACGTCGTTCGCGACATTTTCCCACCAGTAGCGAAAATCCTCGGTGGTGAAGGGGGCGCCGTCGGACCATCGGTGGCCCTTGCGCAGGCGCAGCGTAAAGATCCGGCCCTCCTTGACATCGATGGCCTCGAGGATATCCGGCACGAGCTCGAATTCGCGATTATATTTCACCAGCCGCGCGTAGCCATAGACCACGAGCTGGCGCACATCCTTCGAGCGGGCCATCAGGATGTTCAGGTCGCCGCCATATTTCCCGGCTTTGCGTCCGCCATCCATCTGCATGACTTAGGGGTTTTCCGGCAGCCGTTCGGCTGCGGGCGGCAGCGCGCCGGCGGCGACCTGTTCGGCAAGCGCCGGGGCCTCGCCATACTCGGCGGCGTTGGCAAGCAGGGGGGCGCCAAGGACCAGCGCCAGGGAAAGCAACAGGCGTCGCATCATGCAGTCTCCAATAATGGTACGTCGGCCATCGCCCGGACGAAATGGCCATATCCGAGGTCGCGCATTGCCGATGCGGTCCTGCCGTCGTCGGTGAAGGGGTGCGGCCAGGCGGCGGGGTCGGAGGCACGCTCCTCCATCAGCTGCGCGAAATCGAGCTTGTGGTCAAGGCTGGGTTCGGGCACGGCGGCCAGCAGGCGGCGCGTATAGGGGTGGACGGGATCCCTGAACAGGATCTCGCGAGGCGCGATTTCGACCAGCCGGCCGCGGCACATCACGGCGATACGGTCGGCGATATAGTCGACCACCGCCAGATTGTGGGAAATGAAAAGGTAGGTCAGGCCCAGCGCCTGCTGCAGATCCTTCAACAGGTTCAGAATCTGCGCCTGGATCGATACATCCAGCGCCGAGACCGGCTCGTCGCAGATAATTAACTCCGGCTGCAGCGCCAGGGCACGGGCGATGCCGATGCGCTGGCGCTGGCCGCCGGAGAAGCTGTGCGGGTAGCGTTTGGAATGCCGCATGTCGAGGCCGACCAGCCGCAGCAACTCCGACACCAGTTCGGAACGTTCCGCCGCGTTGCCGATGCCGTGGATCACCAACGGCTCGGCGATCAGATCTTCTACCCGCATGCGCGGGTTCAGCGAACCGAACGGGTCCTGGAAAATAAACTGGATCTTGCGGCGCAGCGCGGTCAGCGCATTGCCCTCCAGCCTCAGCACGTCGACCGGCTCCCCGTCGCCATGCCAGGTCACGCTGCCGCCGTCGGGCCTAAGCGCGCGCATGACGATCTTGCTGACGGTGGTCTTGCCGCAGCCGCTTTCGCCGACCAGGCCGAGGCATTCGCCCCTCTTGATCTCGAACCCGACGTCGTTCACCGCGACGATGCGTTCGGACTCGGCGCTGCCGAACCAGGATTCCTTGCGGATGGAGAAGGTCTTCGAAAGCCCCTCGACCGACAGGATGGGCGCGCCGTCCTTCACGATTTCGCGGTCGGGTTTCAGCATTGTGTCCCTTGGCGGGGCGATTTCGCGGATCGGGATCAACCGTTCGTCCGGATCCATGCCGAAACGCGGCACGGCGCGCAGCAGCGCCACCAGATAGGGATGCTGTGGATCGCGGAAGATATCCTCCAGTCCGCCCGATTCCATGACCTCGCCGTGATACATCACCACGACCTCCCTGGCCACGTTGGCGACTATGCCCAGATCATGCGTGATGATCAGCACCGCCATGCCTAGTTCCGATTGCAGATCAATGATTTGCTTGAGTATCTGCGCCTGGATTGTCACGTCCAGCGCGGTGGTCGGCTCGTCGGCGATCAGCAGCGCCGGACGGCAGATCAGGGCCATCGCGATCATCGCGCGCTGGCGCAGGCCGCCGGAAAGCTCGAAGGGGTAGGTCCTCAGCGCCCGGGCCGGGTCCGGAAAGCCGACCAAATGCAGCATTTCGCGGGTGATCTCGTGGTATTCCGAGGCCGAGCATTTGCGATGCAGCATCAAGGCTTCGGAAATCTGGTTGCCGATCGTATGCAGCGGCGACAGCGAGGTCATCGGCTCCTGGAAAATAATCGAGATGCGCCCGCCCCTG
>DAOVHN010000735.1 GCA_030671915.1 Pseudomonadota bacterium | reverse complement strand
GCAGGCGGCGCGGCGGATCTTGCCGCTGGCCGTCTTCAGTATGGTGCCCGGCCGCGCCAGCAAGATGTCGTCCGGCGGCAGGTCGGCTATGGCCGCGACGATGTCGCGAATGCCGTCGCGGATTTCTTCACGGCGCGCGGGCTCCTGTTGTTTTGTCTCGGCCATCACCACCAGACCCTCGGTGCCGCTCGTCGGGTCCGGGTGCCCGAAGACGGCGACACGGCCGCGGCGCACGCCGGGGACTTCCGCCACCGCCGCCTCGATCTCGTCGGGATAGAGATTGCGCCCGGCGCGAAGGATGACATCCTTGATGCGCCCGGTCACATGGATCTCGCCGCCGGCGATATAGGCTAGGTCGCCGGAATCGAGCCATCCGTCGCGGACCAGTTCACGGGTCTTGCCGGGGTTGCGCAGATAACCGGAAGTCGCCGACGGCCCGCGGAATTCCAGCCGCCCCTCCTCGCGCTCGCCGAGTTCCCGCCCCGATTCGCCGACAATCCGAACCTCATGACCTGGGATCGGCAGGCCGCAGCTTACGAATTCGACGACCGGCTCCCGGCTGTCGCCGGCCGGGACGGCCCGGCCCGATACTGCAAGGGGCTTGCGCAGGATTCGATCGATCGCGGGGCCACGGCCCAGCGGCGTCGAGGTCAGCACCACGGCGTTCTCCGCCAGGCCGTACATCGAGGTTATGGACTCGCGCCGGAAACCATAGGGCTCGAAACGCTCGCAGAAACTCTCCAGCGTTGTCGGGCTGATTTCCTCGGCGCCGTTGCCCGCCATGCGCCATGAAGCCAGGTCCAACCCCTCCAGCAGGCTTTCCTCGATCTTCCGCACACAGAGTTCATAGGCGAAATTGGGGCCGGCCGACAGCGTCCCGTGATAACGATGGATCGCCCATAGCCAGCGCTCGGGCCGCGCCAGGAAAGACAGCGGCGACATCACCACGACCGGACAGGCGTGATAGAGGCTGCCCAACCAGTTCCCGATCAGCCCCATGTCATGATAGAGTGGCAGCCAGCTCACCACCACGTCATCGGGCGTGGCGCGAAATATCTGGCCGATCGCCCGGATATTCGCCAGCAGATTGGCATGGGTCAGCATTACGCCCTTCGGGTCGCCGGTGCTGCCGGAGGTATATTGCAGCAGCGCGAGATCGTCCGTGCGCAGCGTGAGGCGCAGTTCGCCGGCGCCCGGTTTATGCAACTCTTCCACGGTAACCACATGGCGCAGGTCGGGCGCCAGTGCCCGCACGATACGGGCGAACAGCCGCGTCTCCCGCGATGCGATCAGAACGGGCGCCCGCGCGTTGCGCAGAATGCCGGCCTGACGCCTGAGATGGTCCTCGATCTGCGCGCGGCGCAGGGGCGGATAGATCGGCGTCGGAACGCATCCCGCCAGCAGTGCGCCCAGGAAGGCGTAAAAAAACTCGGATCCGGTCGGCAGCATGATCGCCACTGCATCGCCCGGTTCCAGCCGCTCCTCGCGCAGGCCCGCCGCCACCGCCTGCGCGCCGTCCCACAGCGCGCGATATGAAAATACCTCTTCATCCGCATCCGACGACAACAACCGGATCGCCGTGCGATCCGGATGGGTCTCCGCATGAAATGCCAGCATCTCGACCAGCGTCTGCG
>DAOVHN010000136.1 GCA_030671915.1 Pseudomonadota bacterium | reverse complement strand
TGTCTCTCGGCTACTCTTTCCCTACCCCGCGCGCGCACATCGCATACCCCGCGCATACCCCTCGCCTACATCGTTTCTGCCTGTTTTCCCCGCCGGGGGGCGATTCGGCCGTGGGTGGGCCCGGATCGCGGCCGGATCGCCTCGTGCGGCGGCGGGCGAACCTGCACAAAAATACACCACCCGGCATCCACCATCCGGGAAACAGAACCAGCGCGATCGCCGCTATCAGGGCGCCGAAGGCCGGCGCATCGCACGCCACCCGATACTCCCCTCCAGCCGCGTCACCAGTTCCGCCGTCGTCGGCGTGTCATCGGTCAGGGAGGCGTCGCGGCGGGGGCCCCGGATGTTGTAGGTCCGGGATCGGGCCAGAGATGCGGGCCGTTGCCGGACCCTTCCGCAAAAACCGGCTGGAAATCCCGGCTGTACAGTGTATTCTGCCCGGCAAGGCTTCGCATACCTACAAACCGGCCCGAAAACAAACTGGGCCACACAAACAGGGAGATCATCGACATGTCCGAATTCACCAGTCGCCGCCTGTTCGTTGGCGCCGCCGTTGCGTTGCTGGCCGGCGCTTCCATGTTTTCCGCGCCCCCGGCCGGGGCGGGGGAGAAGATTACGCTGCGTTTCTCGACGCCCTCCACGGATACCGACCACCGGTCGAAGGGCTTGGCGACCATTTTCGCCGACGGCGTCAAGGGTTTCGCCACCTACGAGCCGCATTACAACGCCACCCTGTTCAAGCAGGGCACCGAGTTGGCGGCGATCCAGCGCGGCAATCTGGAGATGAGCGTCACCTCGGCGCAGGAAATCGCCAAGCAGATCCCCGCCTGGTCGATCTTCACCGCCGGCTACCTGCTGCGCGGCGCGGAGCATCAGCAGAAGGTGTTCAACAGCGATATCGGCGCGGAAATGTACCGGATGGTCGAGGACCAGCTTGGCATCAAACTGCTGAAGGTGATGTATTTCGGCACCAGGCAATTGAACCTGCGGATCGAAAAGAAAATCATGACCCCGGCCGATCTGGCGGGAGTCAAGCTGCGCATGCCCGGCACCGACGCCTGGCAGTTCCTGGGCAAGGCGCTGGGCGCCAACCCGACGCCGATGGCCTTCACAGAGGTCTATACCGGCCTGCAGACCGGCGCCATCGACGGCCAGGACAATCCCCTGCCGACCGACAAGGACAAGAAGTTCTATGAGGTCACCAAACAGATCGTCCTGACCGGGCATCTGGCCGATATGAACTTCCTGGCGCTGAGCAAGAAGGTCTGGGACGGGCTGTCGGCCGACCAGCAGAAGACCATGATGGACGCGGCCCAGGCCGCCGTCGAGAAAATCGGCAGTGACGTGCTCGCCGACGAGGCGAAGCTTGTCGAGTTCTTCAAGGGCGAGGGCCTGAAGGTCTATACGCCCGACGTCGAGGCTTTCCGCACGCGGGTCCAGAAAATGTATCTGGAATCTGATTTCTCGAAAGACTGGCCCAAGGGCATGGTCGCGCGGGTAAACGCGATCAAGTAGGCCGGCATGAAGCCAGTTCTCGCCTGGTTACGAAAGCGGGCGGATAACGTGGCGGTGGGCCTGCTCACCGCCATGTTTCTTTCGTTCGTGCTGCAGATATTCACACGCTATGTGATCAACCATCCCTTGGGATGGACCCTCGAGGCGTGCCTGATGACCTGGCTGTGGGTGGTGTTCTGGGGCTCCGCCTTCGTGGTCAACGACCGCGACCATGTGAAGTTCGACATGCTCTATACCCATGTCCGGCCCGGCATACGCCGCATCTTCGCGTTGATCGCGGCGGTGGCGATCGCCGCCGGCTTCGCGTCGTCCTTCGCCGGCACAATCGATTACGTCACCTTCATGAAGATCGAGAAAAGCTCCATGCTGCATATCCGCCTGGACTATGTGTTCAGCGTCTATGGCGTATTCGCGGCGGCCATCGTCCTGCGCTACGGCTGGCGGGTCGTGCAACTGATCCGCGGCATCGACCCCGACGCCGGGGATATCCTGGCGGACAGGGTGGCGCCAGATGAGTAGCGCCTTCCTGCTGTGCCTGGCGGTGCTGTTCGGGCTGGCCGCCATCGGCGCGCCGATCGCGCTGTCGATGATCGTCGGGGCGGGTGTCTATCTGGCGGTCAGGGGGCACGATCCGGGCCTGGTCTCGGAACAGATCATCCAGGGGCTTTACGAAAGTTTCATCCTGCTGGCGGTGCCGCTGTTCATCGTCGCCGCCAACATCATGAACGCCGGTACCATCAGCGACCGCCTGCTGAAATTCTGCGTCGCCATTGTCGGCCGGTTCCGCGGCGGGCTTGGCTATGTGAACGTGGTAGCCAGCGTGATCTTCTCGGGCATGTCGGGATCGGCCATCGCCGACGCCGCCGGAATCGGCAAGATCGTCATCGAGATGATGACCCGCGGAGGCCGTTATTCTCCCGGTTTCGCCGCCGCGATCACGGCCGCCTCGGCAACCATCGGCCCGATCATCCCGCCGTCGATTCCGATGGTGATGTATGCGCTGGTTTCGGACGCGTCCATCGGCTACCTGTTTCTCGGCGGCGTGATTCCGGGCTTGCTGATGGCGCTGGCGCTGATGGTCATGATCTTCTTTCTCGCCCGCAAACGCGGCTTCACCGTGGAGGAATCCGTGCCGCTGGCGCGCATCCCCGGGATCACCGTCAACGCCTTCCCGGCGCTGATGCTGCCGGTCATCCTGCTGACTGGAATTTATGGCGGAGCGACGACGCCGACCGAGGCCGCGGCCGTGGCGGCGGCCTATGCACTATTGCTGGCGGCGCTGTTCTACCGGGCGCTTACGTTCCGCTCGCTATACGATATCCTGTCGCGCAGCGCGCGGTCTTCGTCGGCCATCGGGTTGGTCATCGGCGGCGCGATGATCCTGAACTATATCGTGGCCAGCGAAAACATCCCCGGCACGGTCGCCAACGCCCTGCAAAACATCGAAATGTCGCCGCTGATTTTCCTGATCTCGGTTAATCTCCTGTTGCTGGTGCTGGGCTGTATCCTGGACGCGACGACGATTATCCTGGTCATCGTGCCGCTGTTCATCCCCGCCTGCAGGCTACTCGGCATCGACCTCGTGCATTTCGGCGTGGTGGTGGTGGTCAACACGATGATCGGGCTGATTACGCCGCCATACGGAATCCTGCTATTCGTCATCAACGGCACCACCGGGATTCCGCTGCGCGACATCATCCGCGAGATATTGCCGTTCCTCGCCGTGCTGCTTTTCTCGCTGGCGGCGATGGTGCTGGTGCCGGACATCGCCCTGTGGCTGCCGCGCCAGTTCGGCTACCAGGGATGACCGAAATCAGGCTGGGGTTGATCGGCGACAATATCGCGGCCTCACGGTCGCCCGATCTGCACCGGATCGCCGGCCGGCTTTGCGGCCTGGACGTCAGCTACGAGCTGTTGGGGCCGCGCGAGATGGGCATGGATTTCGAAACCCTGTTCCGGTCACGCGCCGACGGTTCCTGGCGCGGCGTCAACGTCACCTACCCCTACAAGGAAGTGGCGGCCGGCATGGTGCGCATCGACGACCCGCATGTGCGCGATATCGGCGCGGTGAACACGGTGGTTTTCGAGGACGCGGGCCCCGCCGGACACAACACGGATTATTCCGGGTTCATCGCGGCCTGGCGAGAGACGTTCGGGCGCATGGCGCCGGGAAAAGTGGCGCTAATCGGCGCCGGCGGCGTCGGGCGCGCGACAGCCTTCGCGCTGGCCGCCCTGGGCGCGGAAGAAATCCGCATAACCGACCGGGATATGTTCAAGGCCGACAGACTTGCGGCGGCGGTCCCCGGCGCGGCCGCGTGCGCGGATGCTCCAGCGGCGGCCGAAAACGCTGGCGGGATAGTCAACTGCACCCCGCTCGGCATGACCGGAAACCCCGACTCACCCATCCCGGCCGAGGCGCTGGACGGCCACCGCTGGGCCTTCGATGCCGTCTATACCCCGGTGGAGACCCGGTTCAGGGCCGACGCGCTAGCCGCCGGGCTGAAATTCATGAGCGGCTACGAACTCTATTTCCACCAGGGCAGCCAGGCGTTTCGGATATTCACCGGCATGGAGCCGCCGGACCTGGCCCGGCTGCGCCAGCTACTGGAGGCCGGCGATGCCGACACAGCCTGAATCCGGCCATCCGATGCGCCAGCTTATAGGGCTGAGCGCGGCACTGGCCACGCCTTTCGACGAGGCGGGCGACATCGATTGGCCCCGCTTCGCCGCCCATGCAAACGGCCTGCTGGACGGCGGCATGAATGTCGTCACCGCCTTTGGCACCACCGGCGAGGGCGCGTCGATCGGCACGCGCAGCCGCGCCGCACTGTTCGAGCGCATGGAGGCCGGGGGAATAGCGCCGGCCCAGTTGGTCGAATGCATTTACGGGCCGGCCAGCGACGACGCCGCATGGTTCGCACGCCGGGCCCTGGAGGCGGGCTGTGCCGGCATCCTGCTCTGCCCGCCCTTCTATTTCCCCGCCCCGGACGTTGACGGGCTGTTCCGCTGGTATGCGGAGGTTTTCGAGAAGGCCGGCGGTGCCTGTCGCGACATATTGCTTTACAACATCCCCGACCTGAGCGGGGCGTGCATAGAGGTCGAACTCGTAACCCGGCTGCGCACCGCCTTCCCGGAGGTAATCGCCGGCGTCAAGGACAGCGGCGGCGAGTGGGATGCCACCGCGGCACTGCTGACGGAACACCGGGACCTGACGATCCTGGTCGGCCATGAAAACCATCTCGCACAGGCCGTGCAACTGGGGGCCAGCGGCGCGATCAGCGGAATCGCCAACCTCGATCCCGACCTGGTCGGCGGGCTGGTCGCGGGCAAACCCGACCCGCGCATCGACGCGCTGCTGGCGGAAATACTGTCGCGCCCCGTGGTGCCGGCCATCAAGGCCGCGCTGGCCGGCCTGAAAAAAGATGACGCATGGCTGCGCACGCGCGCGCCGCTGCCGTCATTGTCCGGGCAGGACGCGAAGGGCCTTTGTCGGGCGCTGGCCCGGATCGACGGGCTGCCCTGGGCATCCTAACGGGCAGCAGCAGCCCTGTACTCCGCCTCCAGCCGTGTCACCAGTTCCGCCGTCGTCGGCACGTCATCGATCAGCGACACGCCATGCCCGGCGCTCCACAGGTCACGCCAGGCCTTGACGGATTCGAGGATTTCCGACGGGGCGGGGGCTTCGCCGGCCAGCAGCTTTTCGATGTCGAAGCCGGCGGCCTCCAGGCTGGCGCGCATGTAGTTGGCGTTGATGCCGGTGATGCGGTCGGTCAGCAGGATGTCGCCGGCGCGGGAATCGACCATCATCTGCTTGTATTCGGGCGCGGCCAGGGATTCCGCCGTGGCGGAGAATCTCGTGCCCATATAGGCGAGGTCGGCGCCCAGCACTTCGGCCGCGCGCACGGCGTGGCCGTCGGAAATCGCGCCGGCCAGGATCAGGCAGCCGTCCCAGAATCGGCGAATTTCGCGCACCAGCGAGAACGGATTCTGCCAGCCGGTGTGCCCCCCTGCCCCACCGGCCAGCGCGATGATCCCATCGACGCCCGCAGCCATGGCGTTGCGGGCGTGGCGCTCGGTGGCGGCGTCATGCAGCACGATGCCGCCATACGAATGCACGGCTTGGACCACCTTGTCCGGTTTGCCCAGGATGGTGATAACCACCGGCGCCTTGTGGCGGATAATGATCTCCATGTCCTCGTCGAAGCGTTCGTTGGTGCGGTGGACGGAGATGTTAACGCCGTATGGCGCGGCGTCCGGCGCGTCGGCCAGCGCCGTCTCGATGCGGTCCAGCCAGGCGGTGAACTCGCTGGCGGGCCGGGCGTTGGCGGCGGGCACGGTGCCCAGCACCCCCGCCTTGCAGCATTCGATCACCAGTTCCGGCCCGGACACCAGGAACATCGGCGCGGCGATCACGGGAAGCCGCAGCCTCCCTTCCAGTATGCTGGGTAACGGCATTGTCGGTTTAACCTCTTGGCGGGTTGAAATCTGGCCCCAAGTTAAGATGCATGCGCCCCGGCCACAAGGGACTGGACCGGCGCCACGCCCGGCGCTATCCCTGCGACCTGATGACGTGATGCAAAAGGACGATTTCAATGGCGAGCGATGAATACACCGGCCTGTTCCCCCTTGGCGAGGATACGACGCCGTACAAGAAGCTGACCGGCGATCATGTTTCGGTGGCGGAGTTCGAGGGGGAGGAAGTGTTGAAGGTGGAGCCGGAAGGGCTGCAGCTGCTGGCCGAGCAGGCCTTTATCGACATCAACCACCTGCTGCGCCCGGGCCATTTGCAACAGCTCGCCAATATCCTGGAAGACCCCGAGGCCTCGGCGAACGACCGCTTCGTCGCCTATGATCTTCTGAAGAACGCCAATATCTCGGCCGGCGGCGTGCTGCCCATGTGTCAGGATACCGGCACCGTCATCGTCATGGGCAAGAAGGGCTGGCGCGTCTGGACCAAAGGCGGCGACGAGGCGGCGCTGGCGGCCGGCGGGGGCGACGCCTATCTGAAGCGTAATTTGCGCTACAGCCAGCTCGCCCCGATCGGCATGTTCGAGGAGAAGAACACCGGCGACAATCTGCCGGCGCAGGTGGAAATCTATTCGGAGGGCGAGGACGAATACAAATTCCTGTTCATCGCCAAGGGCGGCGGTTCGGCCAACAAGACCTTCCTGTATCAGGCGACGCCGTCGCTGCTGACCGAGGATCGCATGCTGGCCTTCCTGGACGAGAAAATCCGCACGCTGGGCACGGCGGCTTGCCCGCCCTATCACCTGGCCGTGGTGATCGGCGGGACCAGCGCGGAATTGAACTTGAAAACCGTGAAGCTGGCCTCGACACGCTATCTCGACGGGCTGCCGACGCAGGGCTCGGAAAGCGGGCATGCC
>DAOVHN010000682.1 GCA_030671915.1 Pseudomonadota bacterium | reverse complement strand
CTGCTGGCGGTCCAGCGGGATATGGCAGTTCTTGCAGATCTGCTGCGAGCCGTCGAAGACGAAATCGACCTGGAAGTAGGGGTCGGTCCAGGCTTGGCTGTGTATCGTCGTCGACCAGTCGTCAAAGATTTCCTGATGGCATAGCGCGCATTCCTCGGCCCGCAGCGTCTCCAGCGGTTCCGGAATCTCGGCGGTCGATACGGGGCGTTCAAAGGCCAGATCGACCACGAAAATGTTCATCGGCCGCAGGAAGCGCCAGCCGAAAAACGCCGCGACTGCGAGCAGGACAAGACCGATGATGGCGCGCTTCTTCGTCATGATCTTCCGGCCTAGCGGGGGCTAACCGCCATTGCCTCAAGTTTCGACGGAAAACCCCGCGCGATTTCATTATACCATACCGCCCTTGATCACGGATACATGCGTGAATCCCGCACGGCTGAGGAGCCTGGCCGCCGCGCGCGATTTCTTCTCGTACCGGACGTACCCTTTATGGCATTTTGCGTCGCCTAAGTGGCGATGTTGTCGTCGTGTAACCGACCGGCGAGTCTTCGCCCGAACCTTTCGGCGACTAGTGGTGTAAATCAGACGGATGGATATCGGACGCAGACGCGTTATTGCGCGCTGGGCCGCGACCGGGGCGCTTGCGGGGGCCGGGGCCGCAGCGGTCCTGATGTTGGTGGACAAGCTGCAGTACCACGCCCCGCAAAATCTCGTATTCGTTCTGCTGCCGGGCACGACGTTCGGGTTGGCGGTATCGATCCCGTTATGGCGCCGCGGGCTGGCGGCCGGCTGGTGGGCGGCGGTCTTCGTGGCATGGTCGATAATCGCCTGGCCGGCGGCTTATTACGCCGGCGTAAGAGTGTTGGTGGCGATCGAAACAACGGGGCCGTCCAGGCTGGCGCTGGCGGGACTGGCTGGCGGGCTGGTCTGGAGCGCGATCCTGACCGCGGCCCTGCTTGTCCTCCCCTTCATGCGGGCGGGGCGCGCGTGGCCGGGTCTGGTGATCGCCGGCGGGCTGACCGGCGCGCTTTGCGTCTCGCTGCTGGAAATCCTCGGCCAATGGGGATTCGGCGCGGTCTATATCGTTTTGTGGGGAGTCTGGTATGCTGTCCAGGGTGGGATGATCGCGGCGGCGATGCCAAGGGATTAGGAACGGGACATGACGGAACAGTGGCGGAAGATTGCGTGGTGGGCGGCGCTGGGTGCGCTGTCGGGAACGCTCGCGACACTGGCGATCTTCGTCCCGCAATGGCTGAATTTCTATAATGCGCTGGAGGGAAACATCAGTGTCGCCGGTTTCGAGCTGTCGCTCTCGCCCCTGACGCTCGCGCCCGGTCTGGTCTTCGGCCTGATCCTGGGCCAGGCGCTGAGACGCCGGGGCCTGATGCCCGGCGGGCGTTATGCGGCCTATATCGCGGCGGCCGGGTTATCCTATTTCGTCACGGTCCAGGTTACCCTCAATATCCTTATCGACATGCTGGACAACATCATCCTTATCGGCGTCGCCGCCGGCGCGATCGGCGCCGCGCTACTGGCCGGCGCGACCGCCGCCCTGATCCCGGATTTCCAGCACCGCCGCCCCATGATCGCGATGATCCTGGCGGGCGCGGTCCTCGGCGCGGCGCTATTTTTCGCCATTAGCAGCGAACATTTTTTCGGCTGGTTCCTGCTCTTCGCCCCCTGGCAGGCCGGCTACGCCGCCGCCATGGCGACCGCACTGGAGGATTAGAGCCAGCACCGTTGGGAACCAACGGAACTACTGTCTCCAACAAGAATTTCAGCAATGCTAGGAATTCTGTAAGGTTTTCGTGTCTTTGATAGGAGCGCGGCCGCGATATT
>DAOVHN010000509.1 GCA_030671915.1 Pseudomonadota bacterium | reverse complement strand
CGAGGTCTCGCTGAGCTCCAAACTCGGCGCCGGCACCACGATCACCTTGCGCTTTCCGGCATCGCGCACAGAACGCGCGCCCGGCATTCAGGCACTACCAGCCACGGTCCGGCGGGCGGGATAAGGCAAGCGGGCCGGCGCGAATTCTAAGCGTTTTCAACGCAGCCCGCACCCGCACCCGGCCACCAGGTTCGGGGTTGGCTTGGCCGGCCGAACCAACCCCAAGCCCCAGTATGCTATGGGCGGCCGGGTGGGGGTGCGGGCTGGTGCAGACTCCGCGCAAGCGGACAAAAACCCGATCAGGCGATATCTTCCTCGTCGCGGCCCATGGCGCTGCAGAGCATCAGGTAAAGCTTGCCGACATCGGCCGTCAGGAAGGTCGAATGCAGCAGCTGTTCGGGGTCGCACTCGCGGGCCTCGGCCAACAGCCGTTCGAACTGGTCGATATACTGGGTCACGTAGCGCCGCATTTCCTCGTTGCGCCGCATCTTCTCACCGATGCGCCCGGCGCTCGAGGCGGTGTTGCGGCCGCGCAGCAGGGTGCGGGTGAAGACGCTCCTGTCGCCCGCGGCGTAGCGCTTCCAGTCCGCCTCGGGGACCTCGTCGAACAGCGTGCGCGACAGGTCGATCGCCGTCGAATTCAGATCCTCGATCACGAAACGCGCGGTCTTGAGGAACAGATCGCGGCGCAGCCCCTGCTCCTTGACCTTGAATTCCTTGGCGCGCTCCTCGGCGCGGTCGGCCGCGTGGATCATGCGATCCGCCGTTTCATCGAAGGCTGAACCGGCGTGGCCAGCGCGCGTCATCACCTCTTCCAGCGTGCGCAGCAGCGAGCCGCTGTGCTGCTGGATGTTCTCGCCGATCTCGGCTACCTGGTCGATGCTGCGCGTCGTGGCGGCATCCAGGGTTTCGCGCTGGCGACCCAGATTCTGGCCGGCAGATTCGATCTGGCGCGCCGCCATCTCGATGGCCCTGTCGAGGTCGCTCGACTGGCTGCGGAATTGCTCGGTCAATCCGGTGATCCGGGCCGAGACCTCGTCGGCGGTACCGGTCAGTTGCGCGCTTTCGCCGGCGAAGGCATCGCTGATGCTGCGCAGCCCGTCGGCCGCCTGCATCACCGCGCGCGACAGATGTTCGGCATGCTGGCGCACCATATTGCCGGTCGCGTCGACATGGCCGCCGGCGGCTTGCGCGCGCTGGGCCAGATCGTCGGTATGCTGGCGGAAGCGCGCCGAAACCTCGTCCACCAGCGCCAGCGCCGTGCGCACCGCATCGTT
Source organism: Pseudomonadota bacterium (assembly GCA_030671915.1). Classification (GTDB taxonomy): domain Bacteria; phylum Pseudomonadota; class Alphaproteobacteria; order UBA8366; family JADFVY01; genus JADFVY01. The sequence goes on along the minus strand of DAOVHN010000509.1, from coordinate 1,427 downwards.
CATCGAGCCGGATTCGGCCGCGAAGCCGCGCCCGGCTTCGGCGATGCGCTCGGTAACCCGGTCGGCGGCGGTGCTCAGTTCCACCACCAGATGCTTCAGGCCACTCGATACATCCTGTGTCTTCTGCTCGCTGGCCTCCACCGCGGCGCCCAGGGCCACGGTATGCTGGCCGACCATTGTGGCCACCGTGTTGGCGCGCTGGCCGATCAGGTCGGCAAGCGCCGCCAGGTCACGGCTCTCCTCGCGCAACGTTTCGCGAATCTGCGTGGCGTCGGCCACGGCACGTTCGGTGCTGCGCTTCATGTCTTCCGTGTTCTCGCGCACTGCCTCACGCAGCGTGTTGCGCACATGGACGACATCGGCGGCGACCTGATTGGCGTTGCGGGCCATCTCCTCGGAATTCTCGCGCAACGCATCGCGCATCTCGCGTGACTGCGACACCGTGCTGTCGGTGACGAGGCGCAGCGTTTCGCTCTCCTTTTGCAGCAGGGTCGAGATCGTCTGCGCCTGCACGGCGGCGGTCTCGGAAGCTTCCTGCAACATGCCGGTCTGTTCGCGCATGACCTGGGCCATGTCGTTCGCCTGGCGCACCGACGGATCGACGGCCTCGCTGTAGTTCCGCGCACCCTCGCGCATGGTATCGCCCAGTTCCGCGACGCGCGCCGCGATCAGCGCCTCGAAATCGGCGGTCTGGGTGGCCGAGCGTTCGGCCGCCATGGTCAATTCGCGGGCCTGGCGCTCCAGCGCGACCCGTACGGTCTCCGCCTGCCCCGTCGTGGTCCGCGACGCATCGACCAGTTCGCTCACCTGGCCACGCAGCAGGTGGCTCATGACGGTGACCTGTTTGGCCGTCTCATCGCTGGCCTGGGCAAGTTGGCGCGACTGCTTGCCGGCGGCCTCCTCGACCCTGATCGCCTGGTCACCGACATGTTCGGCGGTGAGGTTGAGGTCTTCCGCGTTGGCGCGCAGCGCCTTGTTGAGATCGCCGATCTGGGTGAAGCTGTATTTTCCGGCCTCGGTAAGATCCTCGATCTGACCGCGCATGACCGCCGCCAGTTCCTCGACCTTGTCGGAACTGCGCTGCACCACGCCCGACAACTCCTGCGCCCGTTGCGCCAGCACCCTGTCCAGCCTGCTCGCGACTTCGCTGGTCCGCTCGTCGAGCGTATCGCCCATCGCCGTCACACGCACTGTCGCCGACCCCAGGAACGCCTCCAGGGCCTCTTGCTGGCCCTTTAAGGTATGCTCCATCGTGTCGGTTACACCGGTGATTTTCCGCGTCAGGGTGGCGGTTATGTCGTCCATGTAACCGCCGCTGCGATCGGCGGCATCCGCCAGGGCCACGATTTGCGAGCCGATGGCCCGCTCCAGCTCGTCGACGAAGGCCTTGCCTCGGCTCTCGATGTTTTCGACTGCCTCGTCAGCCT
>DAOVHN010000332.1 GCA_030671915.1 Pseudomonadota bacterium | reverse complement strand
TTGGGAAACCAGCATATGGCTGGCCGTATGCGCCCCGATCGTAACGCCGGCGTCCCTGAGTTCGCGGATTTCATCCCAGGTCATATAGGCCGGCGGCCCCAGGTCGGACGGGTCGGTCGTAACAAACAGGGTGAAGGGCAGGCCGGCCTTTTTCAGGCGCGGCCAAGCCTTTTCGTACACGGACCGGAACGTATCGTCGATCGTAATCGCCACCGTGCGATTCGCCAGCTTTTCGCCCTTCTCGATCGCGGCCAGGATATCCGGCAGCGCCATCACGTTGTATTTGCCGTTGGTCAGCTCGGCGATATGCGCGTCGAATTCGGCCAGTTTCACGCTGTTGGACGGATTGTTGTCCTCGCCGAAGCGCTGATAGACCAGAACCACCGCCGTTTCGGCGGCGCCGGCCTGCGCGCGCGCATCCCCCGGTAAAAGAGCGATAGCGGTTAATATGGCAACCAGGATGGCCGCGGTGGCGCGGACCCCCTGAACCCGGCTGCCGTGAAGGCTGTTTCGACGCGTGGCAATCATTGTATTCGACGTCCCAAGATGTATCCCACGGCGATCATAACCGCCAATGATTGACAGAATGTTTCCAGCGGAGGCCACAACGTCGGGACGGCGGCAGATCAGGAAGGCGTATAATATTGCATACCGAACCAGCGCCAACGCCCCTTGCCGGCCGGTTTGGTGCAGTTCAACCGCGAACGGCCGGCCCGGAAAGGTTCCGGAAACCGTATTTCCACACGGTGGGTTCCCAGTATCTCCAGGTCGGCCTTGCCGAACTGCGAGTGATAGCAGGCCAGTCCGCGTAGCGACCCGATCGAGGCGTCGACGGTAAAGCCGACCAGCGGCGGGTTCTTGTCGTGGATGAAGCTGTCGAGGGGAGAAACATCGCTGACGGGCAGTGGCAGCGTGTTGACGCGCAGAATAAAGTCTTCCAGCGCGCTGTAGGTTTCGTTCAGGGCGAAGCGGGGCAGATACATGAGGTTGCCGGCGCCATGGGCGACGCCGGAATGCTGGCCGAAGGCGGTCTCGAAGCCGAATTCCTTGACGATTGCCAGCGTCGCAAGGCTCGCCTCGCCGTAGGGGTAGGCGAACAGCGCGGGCTTTGCGCCCAGCTCTTCCTGGAGGCGCTTCAGCGATCGCTGCATTTCGGCCCTGCTTACCTTGTCCGGCGCATCCGCCATGTGAAGGTGGCTGGCGGTATGGGCGGCGATTTCGACGCCGGCACCGCGCATCTCGCGGATCTGATCCCAGTCCACCATGCCGGCATATCCCTTGTCGACCGCGTCGGTGGCGACGAACAGGGTGAAAGGCAGGCCGGCGGCCTTCAGGCGTGGCCAAGCCTCGGTGTAGACCGAGAGATAGGCATCGTCCACGGTGATCCCGACGGTGCGGTCCGGCAATTTCTCTCCCGACCGCAGGGCGGCGGCGATCTCGGCCACCGGCAGGACGGTGTAGGGGCCTTCGCTCAATTCCCTGATATGGGCCTCGAACTGATCGATTCGCACATTGGTGCCGGGATAGCTGTCCTCGCCGAACCGGTGGTACATCAGGATAACGGCGGAATCGGCAATGGCCGGCGCGACGGACAACGCCAGCGTGGCCGCGGCCATCAGCAATACAAAAGAAGATCGCAATCGTCGCTCCTCGCAAATATCAGGAAACGATCCGCCCTCCCCGCAGTCTCGTCCGGCTGGTAAGATGCTATCGGGACACTATGTTATGGTCGCGCTTTCGGCAATAGTCGCACGACGCGCGGGAAAACAAACTGCCGTGAGTCTCATGAACCTGCTGGCGATCGATTGTGCGACCAATGCCTGTTCGGCGGCCCTGTGGCTGGACGACGCGCCGGGCCCCCACCGTCATGCGGTGATGCGGCGCGGCCATGGCGAGGTGCTGATGCCCATGGTGGCCGAGATCATGGACGAGGCAGGGCTGGATTTCGCCGGCCTGCGGGCCATTGCGGTGACCACCGGCCCGGGCGCCTTCACCGGCATTCGGATCGGCCTGTCGGCGGCGCGGGGGTTTGCGCTGGCGGCCGGTCTGCCGGTGGTCGGCGTGACAACGCTGGAGGCGGTCGCCGCGGCGCAGGACAGCGAAGGTTATCCGCTGCTGGTCGCCCTGGATTCCAAACGCGACGACATCTACGTCCAGCTTTTCGAGTCGGACGGGGCGGCGCTGAGCGAACCCCTGTCGATGTTACCGGAGGAAGTGGCGGATATCCTTCCCGCCGCGAAAACCGTTGCGGTGGCCGGCGACATGGCCGACGCGGTTCTGCGCGCACTTGCCGACCGCGACCCGCCGTTGCTGAGGCTGACCGGGCCGGACCTGCCCGACGCCGCCGTGGTTGCGCGGATCGCGGCCCGGCGTTTCGCCAGCGAACCCGTGGCCGCCAATGCGCCACCGCCCACCGCCCTGTATCTGCGTCCACCGGACGCCATTCCCAAAGCCGGCCGGATATGAACCGGCCTGTTCGATCCGGTGGGGAATTCTCGATCGACGATGCAGACCTGTCGTCGACATCTCTGATGGCGGTCTTGACCGAGACCGCGAGCGACGATCCGTGGAGTGCGGAAGCCCTTGCCAGGATACTGGCCCTTCCCCGGTCCTTCGGGCTGATCGCGCACGAGGCCGGCCAACCGCTTGGCTTTCTGCTGGCACAATGCGCCGCGGGCGAATCGGAAATCATCAACCTCGCCGTCGCTCCAGCAGCCAGGCGCCAGGGGATCGGCGGGGCGCTGGTGGCGGGTGCGATGGCGCGGGCACGGCGGATGGGCGCGCAAACCATGTTTCTGGAGGTCGCGGGGGACAACGCGACGGCGCGGGCGCTATACGATCGAATAGGATTCGTGCAAGTAGGAATACGATCCGGTTATTACCGAAAAGAACACAATAATTATACGGATGCGTTAATTTTACGCCGCGAATTAATAACAACCAGAGGGAACTAGCGCCTAAAACTGGCGTAAATTGTGGGGATTTTTGTAAATTGAATAATTGGCAAAGAATCTTGTAGACAATAGACTACAGTTTTATTAAATCAACTGGTAATGTACGATTCCTGTGGTCGAGTTTGCTTGGCAATCCGGCACACGACAAGTCATTCTGGAATAATAGATCACGAAGGGTTATAGAAGCGATGGCTGAACAGAAAGATAACTCGCTAAATCCGGAAGAACTGCTGTCCCTGACCTCTGACATCGTGGCGGCCCATGTCTCCAACAATACGGTCGCCGTTACGGACCTTCCCGGTCTGATCGAGCAGGTCTACAAGACGCTATCGAGCGTTGGCGGCGCCGGAGACGCGGCGGCTGACCGTCCGACCCCCGCGGTGCCGATCAAGAAATCGATTACACCGGACTTCATCATTTGTCTGGAAGACGGCAAGAAACTGAAGATGCTGAAGCGGCATCTGAAGACCGCCTACGACATGACACCGGACGATTATCGCGAACGCTGGGGCCTGCCGTCCGACTACCCGATGGTGGCACCGAACTACGCCAAGCAGCGCAGCAAGCTGGCCAAGGCCATCGGGCTGGGCACGCAGCAGAGGAAGCGCAAAAAGCGCTGATGTCGGCGCGGGCGGAAATCGGCCTGTATGAGGACCGCCCGGCGCGGCTGGCACAATTTGATCGAACATCGCGAGGCGTGTGTTGAGCGCAATGTCGCGCATCGAAAAGCTTTGCCGGGAAAAAGGCCTGAAAATGACCAAACAGCGCCGCGTTATCGCGCGCGTGCTGTCGGAGTCGGACGACCACCCGGATGCCCAGGCGCTGTTTCGCCGCGCGTCGCGCGTCGATTCGCGAATCAGTCAGGCGACGGTGTACCGGACGGTTCGGCTGTTCGAGGAAACAGGCATTCTGGAACGGCTGGATTTCGGCGACGGGCCGAAGCGCTATGAAGAGGCGGCGGGCGAGCATCACGACCACCTGATCGATATCGATAC
>DAOVHN010000184.1 GCA_030671915.1 Pseudomonadota bacterium | reverse complement strand
GAGACCAGTGATAATGAAGGAGACGTGATCGATGATAACGGCAATCGTGAATTTCGACCTGCCCGAAGGCATGACCGCCGACCAGGCCAGGGAAATGTTTGAAGCCTCGGCCCCGCGTTACGAATCCGTGCCGGGGCTGGTGCGGAAATATTATCTGTACGATGCCGGCACCCGCACCGGCGGCGGGGTTTATTTGTGGAAAGATCGCGAGTCCGCCGAGGCGCTTTATGAAGGCGGCTGGCGCGAGACGATCCGCGAGCGTTTCGGCAACTCTCCACGGATCGCCTGGTTCGACACGCCGGTAATCGTGGACAACAGCTAATCCACTGCGTAGCGGGCCACCGCGTCCTCATCCCATTCTATGCCGATGCCCGGAATTTCGGGGGCGGTGACATGCCCATGCACCGCCTGCAGTTTCCGCTTCAAGACAGGCTGGCCCCAATCGACATATTCCAGCCAGTGGCGGGTCGGGGTGACGGGCAGCAGGTGGGCGCTGATTTCGGGATAGAGATGCGACGAAAGCGTCAGGCCGCAGCCGTCGGCCAGCCCTGCGGCGCGCAACCAGCCCGTGACACCGCCGATCTTGCAGGCGTCCGGCATGAAGACGTCGGCAGCGCCGGCGTCCAGCACCTTCTGCATGTCATGCACGCCCCAGCAATTCTCTCCCAGCTGGATCGGAGTCCGCGCGCTTTTCCGGATTTGCGCGTAGCCGGCATAGTCGTCAAAGCGAACTGGCTCCTCAATCCACTCCAGATCCAGGCCGGCCAGCATGCTCGCGCGCTTTTCCGCCTCGGGCACGGTCAGGCACTGGTTATAGTCTGTCATGATCCGAATATCGCCGCCAACGGCGGCGCGGACGGCTTCCGCCACTTCCAGATCGGTGCGGGCGTCAGGATAGCCGAGCCGCAGTTTGATCGCGGAAAAACCTTCCTCGACCAGTTCGCGCGCCTCGTCGACCGCCCTGCCGGCGCCGATGATGCCCAGCCCGTTGCTGTTATAGGCGGGCAGGGGCATAAGATCGCCGCCCAGCAGCCGGGCAAGCGGAACATCCCTTGTCTTCGCCAGCGCATCCCAGGCTGCCATATCGATGCCGGCCGACGCCATCATGGCCAGCCCCTGCTGGCCCAGCAGCCGCATGCGCGCGCGCAGCATGTCGGACAGCGCAATCGGGGCCAGGGTTTCTCCCTCGATCAGCGCGCCCAGTTCCTGAATGAGACGCACGGTCGGTGCCAGCGCGAAAGCATGAAAACAGAAAACATAGGCGCAGCCCGTAACGCCGTTGTCGCATTCCAGATCGACCAGGGCCAGTGGCGCCTGCGACACGCTGCCGCTGCCGGTGGCCAACGGCCGCTTCATCGGGGCGATCACGCCCCGAACGCCCAGCTTCCTTATAAACGGAGAATTCTCCGGCATACCGTCTCTCCCGCTTATTATGCGGGGAGGAAATTACGGCGGGAAAGGGCGTTCGTCCAGCGCGTTACAACAAGGCGCCGGCGATCGCCCGCTCGGCATAGAGCCGGTGTTCCTCATCCAGCCACGCGTGACGGGCCAGATACTCACGGATCAGCGGCTCCTTGCCCGGATGCGCCAGGTGGTTCAATCCATGCAGGGCGTCGATACGGCAGTTTTCGGCGTCCCGTTCCAGCAGCTTCGCCAGCGTCTGGAACATGGCGTTTTCGATGCGCTGCCGGTCTGCCCACCAGTTCGGCCCACCCACATGGCCGGGAATTCCGCTCGCTAGATTTTCCCACCACATGTGCGGCGCCCGCCCCAGTGGCATGGCCGCGAAAAATTCCGAACAAAGGAAATACATCGCTTCAACCATCGCCACCCGCCGCTCGACCGGAAGCGAATCCGTCCACAGAACGTCGGCGGCGCTGCCGTCGTTGAAACTGGTCTGCATCCACCAGAAGCCCTGCTCCAGTTGTGACCGGCTGTAACGCTTCTTCAGCTCCAGCGAATCGCAAAACAGCAGCGCAAAATACTCGCAGTTCCGCGCCGGATCGAAATCGATATCGAGATCGACCGCGTCATACCAGCAAGCGGTGGAATGCGGATCTACATTCCGGTTCGTACCTAAAAATTGCGCCGCAACCGGATGGTCGAAAATGAAATCGAGGAAACCCTCGTAGCAAATTGTCCGCAGATCGTAATACATCGGCAAGACCTCCCGCCGAGCACTATGCTTCCTTGGTATTAAAAATTCGTCTCCGTGCAGGGTTAAAGAAAACTGTACGGATCCACGTCTACCTGAACACGCACACCGCTGGGCCAGCGGACGCGTGAAAGCCATTGTCTGAGCGCCTTTTGCATATCGGTGTCCCGCGTCGCCTTCAGCAGCAAGCGGCGGCGATGGCGGCCGCGCAGCATGGCGAGCGGGGCCGGGGCCGGGCCGAGCACGCGCATGTCCCGATTGTTCGGCGCGGCACGGCCCAACGCGTTCGCCGCGGCATCCACATCCGCTTCGTCGCGGCCGGAGACGATCAACGCCGCAAGTCGGCCGAAGGGCGGCCACCCTCCATCGCGGCGCATGGCCGCCTCTTCCTCAAGGAACCGGTCGCGCGCGCCCTCGGCCAGCGCCTGCATGACCGGATGGTCGGGATGGTAAGTCTGCAGCATGACGCGGCCCGGCCGTTCCTCGCGCCCCGCGCGGCCCGATACCTGGTGCAACAGCTGAAATGTTCGCTCGGAGGCGCGCAGATCACCGCCCATCAGGCCGAGATCGGCATCGACGACGCCGACTAGCGTCAGCATCGGAAAATGATGGCCCTTGGCGACGATCTGGGTACCCAAAATGATGTCGATCTCGTGGTTGGCGATCGCCTCGATGAAGGCGGCGGCGGCTTCGGGGCCACGCACCGTGTCGCTGGTAATCAGCGACAGCCGGGCTTCGGGGAACAGGGCCACGATTTCCTCGGCCAGCCGTTCAACGCCGGGGCCGCAGGCCGCCATCTTGTCTTCCGCGCCGCATTCCGGGCATTCCTTCGGCAGACCGGTGGCGTAACCGCAGTGATGGCATTGCAGTTTGCCGGTGAAGCGGTGTTCGACCAGCCAGGCCGTGCAGTTGGGGCATTGCAGCCGGTGTCCGCAGGCACGGCAGAGCGTTAGCGGCGCATAGCCGCGCCGATTCAGGAACAGGAGCGACTGTTCGCCGGCTTCCAGCGTCTCCTTCAACGCCGTGACTAAAGGCGGAGCCAGCCATCGCTGGCGCGGCGGCGGATTGCGCCGCATATCCACCAGCTCGACCGAGGGCAGTTCGGCCCCGCCATGGCGGGTCGGCAGATGCAGGCGGCGATAGCGGCCCAATTCGACATTAACAATCGTTTCCAGCGCCGGCGTCGCGGAAACCAGAATCGCCGGAATTTCCCCGAGTCGCGCCCGCACCACGGCCATATCGCGCGCATGGTAGATGACGCCGTCCTCCTGCTTGTAGGACGAGTCATGTTCCTCATCGACGACAATCAGGCCCAGTTCGGGAAAGGGCAGGAACAAGGCGGAGCGTGCCCCGACGACGACCCTGGCGCGGCCCTCCGCGATGCGCCGCCAGCAGCGCCGCCGCCGCCCGCGGGCCAGGTCGGAATGCCACACCTCGGGCTCGGCGCCGAAGCGGCGTGTGAAACGGGTAAGCCACTGTCCGGTCAGCGCGATCTCGGGCACGAGCACCAGCACCTGCTTCCCCGCCCTCAGCGCGGCGGCCACCGCTTCGAAATAAACTTCCGTCTTGCCCGCACCGGTGACGCCATCCAGCAGCGTGACCGAAAAACCATCGGCGACCGCCGCCGCCAACCGGTCGCCGGCGTCCTTCTGTTCGTCGCTGAGGCCGGGGCCGGCATTGTCCGGGTCGGGTTCCGCCACCGGGGCGCCGTCCGCCGGCAGCGCCACGCGCGTCAACGCGCCCGCATTCGCCAGCCCGGTAATGACACCGCTGCTGACGGCGGCTTCGCGCGCAAGTTCCGCCGCACCGCGTGCCGGGCCGCCGGCGATCGCCTCCAGCACCCGCTTGCGGGCCGACGTCAAGCGGACATCCGGCATCTCTTCCGCCAGCATATAGCCCGCTCGCGGCGGCGCGGGCTCCAAGGCTTCGGGAATGCTCATTGCCATGCGCAGAACGGCGCCGGCAGGCGAGAGCGTATAGCGCGATACCCAGTCGACCAGCCGGCGCGTTTCGTCGGGCATTGCCGGGCAGTCCAGGCGCGCCGTTACGTCCTTAAGCCGCGATTCCTCGATCCCCGCCGGATCGCCATCGCCCCAGACCACGCCGACGGTCTGCCGGCGGCCCAACGGCACCGAAACAAAATCGCCCGGCGTTAACTCCATGTCAGCAGATTGCCGGTAATCATAAGCCATGCCGAGCGGCAATGGCAGCAGCACCGCGACCCGCCGGGCGGCGTTCGGTTTCAGGGCAGGTTCGGTCGAACTGGCGTGGCGCTTCAGCATGGGTTAGACTCTCGGCCATCATGTAACACTGGGCAAGCACGGCATGCCATGCCGAACACTCCAGTCAGACAACGAGGGTAGAGTCAGGACAAGGAATGAAGTTTTTCGTGGATACCGCCGACGTGGCGGAAATCAGGGATTTGGCGGCGACCGGGCTGGTCGACGGCGTCACCACCAACCCGTCATTGGTGGCGAAATCCGGGCGCGATTTTTTCGAAGTGCTGGAAGAAATTTGCGACATCGTGGACGGGCCGGTCAGTGCCGAGGTCGCGGCGACCGATTCGGAAACCATGCTGGCCGAGGGCAAGGCGCTGTCCAAAATCGCGAAAAATATCGCCGTCAAGGTGCCGTTGACGCGCGATGGGCTAAAAGCCTGCAAGGCGCTGTCCGGGGACGGCATCATGGTCAATGTAACGCTTTGCTTTTCTGCGGCGCAGGCGATTCTGGCCGCCAAGGCCGGCGCGGCATTCGTCTCACCCTTCGTCGGGCGGCTGGACGATATCGGATCGGATGGCATGGCGCTGATCGCGGACATCGTCGATATCTACGATGCCTATATGGATTTCGAGACCGAGGTACTGGTTGCGTCGATTCGTCACCCCATGCATGTGGTCGATTCGGCAAAGATGGGCGCGCATGTCGCGACCGTTCCGCCCGGCGTGCTTCGCGCCATGTTCAACCACCCGCTGACCGACAAGGGGCTGGCGGCTTTCCTTGCCGATTGGGAAAAAACGGGACAATCGATCCTGGATCGCTGACAGATGACACAGACCAGAAAAAACAAGAACGAGACCGGGTTTGCCGAGGAAGACGTTGCACGTTGGCTGAGCGAGAACCCGGACTTCCTGCCCCAGCATCCGGAGCTGCTCGACGATCTGGCGGCGCCGGCCCGCAAGCTGGGCCGCGGGGTCGCCGATTTGCAGCAGGCCCTGATCGAAAAATTGCGCGGCGACATGGAGCTGGCTCGCCAGCACCAGCGGGAACTGGTGGAAACCAGCCGCGCCAATCTGAACAGCCAGACACGTATTCACGAATGCATCGTCGCCATGATGTCGGCGGCTTCCTTCGAACAACTGATCCAGACCATTACCACCGATTTCGCCGTGCTGCTGGACCTTGACGTGGTGACGCTTTGCATCGAGGTCGATGGATCCGAGTTGGGAACGCCGCACATCCGCGGGCTTCACATCGTCCCCGCCGGCACCGTCAACCGCGTCATGGGTTGCGGCCGCCACGTACTGCTGCGCAGCTTCATCGAGGGCGAGCCGGAAATCTACGGGGGCGGGGCGCCGTTGGTGGCCTCCGACGCGCTGGCGCGCATTT
>DAOVHN010000323.1 GCA_030671915.1 Pseudomonadota bacterium | reverse complement strand
TGGACGATGGGTGCCGGATCGACGGTCGCCGTGCTGGCCGTCACCTACCTGATCGGCTCCATCCCCTTCGGGCTGATCCTGACGCGGATGGCCGGGCTGGGCGATATCCGCGACATCGGGTCGGGCAATATCGGCGCGACCAACGTGCTGCGTACCGGTAGCAAGCGGCTGGCCGCGGCCACCCTGCTGCTGGACGCGGGCAAGGGTGCGGCCGGCGCCCTGATCGGCGGCCTGTTCGCGCCGGAGGGCGCGCTGGTCGGCGCGGTGGCCGCCACCTTCGGCCACATGTTCCCGGTCTGGCTTGGCTTCAAGGGGGGCAAGGGTGTGGCGACGGGCTTCGGCGCGCTGGCCGCGCTGGCTTGGCCTTCGGCGCTGATCGCGGTCGCGGTGTGGCTGCTGTCGGCGCTGACCCTGCGGATGTCATCGGCCTCGGCGCTGATCACCACGGCGCTTGCGCCCTTCCATGCCTGGTATTTCGCGGGGCCCTGGACGGCGGTTGCGGTCGGTGGGGTCTGCGCGCTGATCTGGATCCGCCACCACCAGAACATCGCCCGGCTGTTGCGCGGCGAAGAGGCGAAATCGGCCAGGATAAGAAGAGCTGATGGGGCCAGCCGACGATGCAGACCGGCTGGCGCGACTGCGGCTGATTCGCAGCGAGAATGTGGGGCCGATTACCTTCCGCGAGCTGATGAAGTATTTCGCGAGCGCGGCGCAAGCGCTGGATGCCCTGCCCTCACTGTCCGCGCGCGGCGGCCGCAAGATCAGGATCTGCCCCAAATCGAAGGCCGAAGAGGAAATTGCGCAGGCGCAAGCCGTCGGCGCACGCCATCTCCATATGGGCGAGCCCGGCTATCCGGCGGCGCTGGCCGCGGCCGAGGACGCGCCGCCGGTGCTGCTGGTCATTGGTCATGCGCATTTGCTGGGCAAGCCCATGGTGGGCATCGTCGGGGCGCGCAATGCCTCGACCAACGGGCGGCGGCTGGCGCGCGAGATCGCGGCCGGGGTCGCCGCGGGCGGTATCGTGGTGGCGTCGGGCATGGCGCGCGGCATCGACGCGGCGGCGCATGAAGGCGCGCTGGATGGCGGCACCGTCGCCGTGCTGGCCGGCGGGCCGGATGTGGTCTACCCAAAGGAAAATCAGGCTCTCTACGAATCGCTGATCGAACGCGGCGTTGTCATCGCCGAGTCGCCGCCGGGCCTGACCCCGCAGGCGCGTCATTTCCCGCGCCGCAACCGGATCATCTCCGGCCTGTCGCTGGGCATCGTGGTGGTGGAGGCGGCGCAGCGGTCGGGCTCGCTGATCACCGCGCGGTTGGCCAACGAGCAGGGGCGCGAGGTGATGACGGTGCCGGGATCGCCGCTGGACCCGCGCTGCCGGGGGACAAACGACCTGATCCGCAAGGGCGCCACCATGGTGGAAAGCGCCGAGGACGTGCTTGGCGTCGTGGAGGCGATGCGGGGCGGCGCGGTCGCCGAGCCACCTTCCGAAGACTACGGGGGCGATGCCTCCGGCTCCGAATCGGTGCCCGACGACATCCGCAATCGCATTGTCGAAGCGCTCGGCCCGACCCCCGCCCCGGTGGACGCGATCATCCGTGATCTGGGCCTTCCGCCCGCCATCGTGCTGACCGTTTTGCTGGAGCTGGAACTGGCCGGAAAGCTGGAACGCCAGCCCGGCAATATGGCGGCGTTGGTCGGTTGACCCCCATAACCCTTTGAAAAGACGACATTTTCACTCTTTATATTGACAAGAGGCTTTCGGATGCAGAGTTTCATGGGCCGCACCCGTGGGGGGTGGAGCACAATAATCAGTACAAAGCCGCAAGGGGATTCCGGGTCAAGGGATGAACGTCGTAATCGTTGAGTCGCCAGCGAAGGCGAAGACCATCAACAAATATCTGGGCGCGGACTACAAGGTCCTCGCGTCCTACGGTCATGTGCGCGACCTGCTGGCCAAGGATGGCGCGGTCGATCCGGAAAACGGTTTTGCGATGCAGTGGCAGGTCGACGACCGGGCCAAAAAGCAGATCGCGGAAATCCGCAAGGCCTTAAAGGGCGCGGACCATCTCTATCTCGCCACCGACCCCGACCGCGAGGGCGAGGCGATTTCCTGGCATGTGCTGGAAGTGCTGGCCGAGAACGGCGGGCTGAAGAATATCGACGTCAAGCGCGTGGTGTTCCACGAGATCACCAAGCGCGCCGTCACCGACGCCGTGGCCAATCCCCGCGACATCAACGTGGAACTGGTCAACGCCTATCTGGCGCGCCGCGCCCTCGACTTCCTGGTGGGCTTCACCCTGTCGCCGGTGTTGTGGCGCAAACTACCGGGTGCGAAGTCGGCGGGGCGCGTGCAATCGGTGGCGCTGCGGCTGATCTGCGAACGCGAGTCGGAAATCGAGATTTTCCGGCCCCAGGAATACTGGACCATCGACGCCGGTTTCACGACGCCGGGCGGCGACCCATTCACCGCGCGGCTAACCCATGTGGACGGTGCGAAACTGGACAAGATGGGCATCGGCGACGAGGCCACGGCAACCGCCGCCGTCCAGGCCATCGAGGCTCGTGACTACCGCATCGCGAAGATCGAGGCCAAAAAGCTCCGGCGCAATCCGCCGGCGCCCTTCACCACCTCGACCCTGCAGCAGGAAGCCAGCCGCAAGCTCCGCTTCGGCACGTCACGCACCATGCAGCTGGCGCAGCGGCTCTATGAAGGCATGTCGCTGGATGGCGAGACTGTCGGCCTGATCACCTATATGCGAACCGACAGCGTGACGCTGAGCCAGGAGGCGGTGCAGGCCAGCCGGAAACTGATCGAGAAGGATTTCGGCGCGCAATACCTGCCCGACACGCCGCGTGTGTACAAGACCAAGGCCAAGAACGCCCAGGAAGCGCATGAAGCGATCCGCCCGACCGACCTGTTCCGACGACCGGCGCAGATGCGCCAGGTGCTGGACGAAGACCAGTTCCGCCTTTACGAGCTGATCTGGAAGCGCACGGTCGCGTCCTCGATGGAGAACGCGGTGCTGGACCAGGTGGCGGTAGACATCGCCAGTCCCGACAGTCAGGTAACGTTGCGCGCCAACGGCTCGATCGTCGCCTTCGACGGCTTCCTGAAGCTCTATCGCGAGGACAGGGACGACGAGGCCAACGGCAATGGCGAAGACGGCGACCGCCGCCTGCCGGCGATGAAGGAGGGTGAAAATCCGGCGCTGACCAAGGTCGAGCCCGAACAGCATTTCACCCAGCCGCCGCCGCGCTATACCGAGGCCAGTCTGGTCAAGAAGATGGAGGAGTTGGGCATCGGCCGGCCCTCGACCTATGCCAGCATCCTGAAGGTTTTGCAGGACCGCGAGTATGTGGTGCTGGACAAGCGCCGCTTCGTGCCCGACGACAAGGGGCGGCTGGTCGTCGCCTTCCTGTCCAGCTTCTTCCCGCGCTACGTGGAGTACGACTTCACCGCCCAGATGGAAGAGAAGCTGGACGATATCTCCGGCGGACGCATCGACTGGAAAGCGGTGCTGGCCGATTTCTGGCGCGATTTCTCGGCCGCCGTGGACGGCACCAAGGAGATTACCTTCAGCCAGGTGATCGACGTGCTGGACGAATCGCTGGGGCCGCATTTCTTCCCGCCGAAGGACGGCAAGGATTCCCAAGCCGCGCGCGCCTGCCCGTCCTGCGCAAGTGGGCGGCTGAATATCAAGGTTGGCCGCTTCGGCGCCTTCATCGGTTGCTCTAACTATCCGGAATGCCGCTATACACGCCAGCTTGGCCTGGAAGGCAACGGAGACGGCGAATCCGGGGCGGAAGCAGAAGCCGCTGCCGACCTGCCCAGCACGCTGGGCACCGACCCGGAGACCGGTAAGGACGTCAGCCTGCGCAAGGGCCCCTATGGCCTTTACGTGCAGCTGGGCGAGGAAGAACTGCCGCCGCCCGAGGAAGTGGACGAAAACGGCAAGAAGAAGAAGACCCGCAAGAAGAAGGGCCCCAAACCGCCGCGTGCCTCGCTGCCCCGCGGCATGCC
>DAOVHN010000723.1 GCA_030671915.1 Pseudomonadota bacterium | reverse complement strand
TGACGATGCCGATATGGCCGCAGGACGAGATCACCACCAACCCACACCCCTTCACGATGTAACTGACCGCATGCTCTTCCGGGTGGGTGTCGGTCACCAACTTTCCCTGACGTTCGGCCTGCGAGAAGTGGTCCGCGCTCTCGACCATGGTGTGACTCGTCGTGTTTTCGAAGGAGTCTCGCTCGATATAGCCTGAGGTAAAAGCGCCATCCAAAACATGCGGCGTCTCGCAGCAGACCGCGCCGACCTCATGGGCCAGCAGTGAGACGCGGTTCAGCGCCCCCCAGCAGACCATGGCCGGCTCGCCGCCGGTATTTTCCACCCGCTCGTCCTCAACCCATCTGACGTCAAAGACGTTCTCCGCGCCGATAAACAGCGAAACGTCGTCGCGCATGGCGGGCCGGTGGCGCAGCAGGAATCCATCCAGCCCGCCGTAATGGTCCAGATGGCCGTGGCTCAGCACCAGCCCGTTGAGATTCGCCGGTTCGATGTCCAGTAGCCCGATATTGCGGTTGATGATCTCCGGCGTATAGCCGAAATCCAGCAGATATTGCGCCCGCGCGCCCGCCGCGACGGATTCCAGATGCAGCGACAGCCCCCATTCGGCGGCCAGCGTCGACATCAGCTTGCCCGGAATGTCGCCAACATGCTCGATGGTCAGGAAGGGGTGGGTTTCTTTGGGTAAAAGGTTTTCGTATCGCGAATCGACCACCACGCGAACCGCCAGATGGTCCACCACCGGCGCCGCGAACGGTGTCTGTCCGTTCATACTCATGGGTCGTCTCCCTGTCTCCGCCGCCGGGTTTGCCACTGATTCTGTGTTTCGCGGCCCTTTGTTTCACGGATGGTAGCGCTATCGAATTTTCAATACAACCTGGTCACGTATTCTCCCTGCCGGCTGCCCCCCCTCGCATCGCGCCCGCGAATATGCTTTAACTCCGCCCAGGATTATCGGGCGGAGAGCATGCTGTCATGGCGGGTGAAATGAAGATCGGGATTGTCGGCGCGGCCGGGCGCATGGGCCGGATGCTGGTGCGCCAGGTCGGCGAGACGCCGGGCTGCGTGCTGGCAGGCGCCACCGAGCGGGCGGGCAGCGATGCGGTCGGCAAGGATGCGGGCGTGCTGGCCGGCGTCGGCGAGGCCGGCATCGCGATGACCGATGATGCCGCGGCGATGATCGCCGGCGTCGATGCGATTATCGATTTCACCGCGCCCGACGCCTCCGTCCGGCATGCGGAACTGGCGGCCCGGGCGGGCGCGGCCACCGTCATCGGCACGACCGGCATGGGGCCCGCCCATATCGAAGCGCTGGAGCGCGCGGCGCGCCATGCGCCCGTGGTCTTCGCACCGAATATGAGCGTCGGCGTGAACCTGTTGATGGCGCTGGTCGAACGGGTCGCCCGCACGCTGGACGATTCCTACGATATCGAGATCGTCGAGATGCATCACCGCCACAAGGTCGATGCGCCCTCCGGCACGGCGCTGGGGCTGGGCCGGGCGGCGGCGGCGGGACGCGGCGTCGATCTGGACTAGGCCGGCCGCCTGTCTCGCGAGGGCCATACCGGGGCGCGGCCGCGCGGCGAGATCGGCTTCGCGACGCTGCGCGGCGGCGACGTGATCGGCGACCATACGGTCTGCTTCGCGACCGAGGGCGAGCGAATCGAGCTGACCCACAAGGCTTCCGGCCGC
>DAOVHN010000721.1 GCA_030671915.1 Pseudomonadota bacterium | reverse complement strand
GTCCTTTATGAAGCATTGCGGTTCGTCGACGGGTGGGGCAGTGCGTCGCCCCTGAGCACTGAAGAAATTTCGGCCCGTGCGCTGACCGGAGACTGCGCCGCCAGCGTCGTTACCCTGAAAACCTTCTGCGCCATGCTGGGGGGATTTGCCGGCAATGTTGCGCTGACCATCGGTGCACGCGGCGGTATTTACATTGCCGGCGGCATTCTTCCGCGCTTCCCCGAATTCCTCGCGGCGTCGGATTTTCGTGACCGGTTCGAAGCCAAGGGCCGGTTCCGCGACTGGCTGGCCCCGATTCCCACCTTCGTTGTTACCCATCCGGATCCGGCCTTCCCCGGGCTGATGGCCATGCTGAAGGATTAGGCCGCGTCCCGTTCCGCCCGTCTGGCTATGGTCATCATCAGAACGGGACCGATCAGGATAACGGCGCTTAACGAGGCGAAGGCTATGCCCCAGGCCGTGCCGTTTTCCTCGCCGCCCGCGCCGTCCAGCACGGCGCCGAAGGCCAGTGGCCCGATAAACGACCCCACGAAGCCGATCATCGAATGCATCGCCATCGTGGCGCCGCGATAGCGCGGGTCCGCGGCGGCGACCACGCCGGCTGTCAGGGTTGCCGAATCGCCGATCACGGTCCAGCCATAGACGAAGGCCAGGAACACGACCGCCACGAATGGCAGGGTGGCGCCAGAAAATCCAAAAGCCGTGCCCGCAATCGCCGAGGCGATCATCACCGCGATCAAGACCTGCCGCCGCCCGAAACGATGCGCCAACTCATTGCCCAGCACGCTGGCGGGCAGGCCGGCGAGATTGACCAGCGCGGCCAGCGTCGTCGCGCTCCAGGCCAGGCCAATCGCGCCCGCCGGCTGTTGCGCCTGGGCGAAAACCAGGAAGGCGACGATCCAGGTGCGGTAGCCGAACAGCTCCCAGTTATGGACGGCATAGCCCAGCGTGAAGGCCAGCGCCCGGCGGTTGGCGAAAACCGGGCGAAAATCCAGCAGCCGGGTGGCCGGCATCGCATCCGCCGCCGGCGGCCGCGGCCGCAGAACCCAGAAGACGAAGGCGATCGCCAGCGCCGGGCCAATCGCGGACAGGATGAAGGCCCAACGCCAGTCGAATGCCGCCGCCAATTCGCCGGCGATCACGAAAGAAAGGCTGGAGCCGACGCCGAAACTGGATGTGTAAAACGCAACGGCGCGGCTCTGGTATTTCTCCGGCAACGTGTCGGTCAACGCCTTCAGGCCCGGCATGTAGGTTCCCGCCAACCCAACACCCTGGAGAAAACGCCACAGGCTGGCGCTTGCCACGCCGTCCGCCGCGGCCGCGAAACCGATCGCCGACGCGCAGCTAAGCGCCATCGCCGCCAGATAGATGCGCCGGGGATCGACCCGGTCGGTCAGGCTGACGAGCACCGGCACCGACATCAGATAGCCGGCGAAATAGACCCCGCCGATCCAGCCGGCCTCGGTGTTGCTGAGGCCCCATTCCTCGCGGAATGTCGGCAGAAGAGCAGGGAAAGTCGCGAAAGTCGCCATGCCCAGCGTCTCCGCCACGCACATGGCGAGGATCAGCATGGCGGGGGAAGAAGGCCTGCTTATCACGGGGCCGCCTTTTGTTGCGATATAGTAACGACTGCTGAAATCAGATGTGGATCGGCCGACCAGCCACCGCCAGCGCCGCCTCCTTGACCGCTTCGTT
>DAOVHN010000490.1 GCA_030671915.1 Pseudomonadota bacterium | reverse complement strand
TTCGTCGATTTCCTCCAGCGGCTGCAGCCACATTTCCAGCGTGCGGCGCAGGACGGCGACATAAATGTCGTGCTTGCGCCGAAAATAATAGAGCAGGTTCGGCTTCGACATGCCGCTGGCTTCCGCGATCTGGTCGACCGTCGCGCCCCGATAGCCGTAGCGCGAAAATATCTCCAGCGCACCATCGAGAATCGTTTCTTCCTTCTCGACCTGGATACGGGTCCGCTTCCGGGTCTGCCTGGCGCGCGCGGTGTTGGAGGGTGTCATTATAACTTCACGACGCTATGCCGATGCCGCGCAGAATGATCTCGGTCACGGTCCGCTTGGCCTCTTCCCACTGCGCGTCCGACAGTTCCCTGCCCTCGTTCAGCGTTGCGATCTGATGCCCGAAATCCGCGTAATGCTGGGTCGTGGCCCAGATCATGTAAAGCAGGTATCTGGGCTCGATGGGCAGGATCTTGCCCTCGTCGATCCAGCGCTGGATCATTCCAGTCCGTGAATCGGTCCATTCGCGCAGGGTGACTTCCAGGTAGTCCTGGATCATTGGCGCCCGCTGGATGATCTCGTTCGCCCAGACCTTCGAGCCCAGCGGCCGGCTGCGGGACAGGTCCATCTTGGTATGGATATAGCGGGTCAGGGCTTGCCCGGGATCGTCGCTGTCGTCCAGGGAATTGGCGGCTTCCAGCCATATGTTGAAGATGTTGTCGATGACCCGCCGGTAAAGCTCTTCCTTGGTCGGAAAATAGTAATGGAGGTTGGCCTTGGGGATGCCGGCGCGCTCGGCGATCCGGCTGGTGGAGGCCCCGCTGAAGCCATATTCCGCGAATACCTCCTCCGCCGCCTCGAGGATGGCTTTCTCGTTTTCCTCGCGGATGGCGGCCTTGTGGCCGTTCCCGATCGATGCGCCTTGTGCGCTCATTTTCTTGCCCCAAAAAACATTGACCGGTTGGTCAAACCCGTGCAATTATTTACCTGACCAATCGGTCAGGAATGTTCGAGTTGCGTATCCGAACATAACTGAACCGTTTGGTAAAGAAAAACCAATCCGCCGCGCGAATGTTACCGCGACGAGTGGTAAAAAGTATATTGAACAGGTAGACGGCAGTTAGATAATGGGAACATTAAGGGGTAGTCTCATACAGGTGAGGCTGACGGGCGATACATGGATGTCGCCGGAACGGATACGCGAAAAGACGATCGCGGCCCCCATCCCGCTGACCGGTACCGGCCGCTGACCTCATAACGGGAGAAGATCGATGGCGAGCGAACAAAACCTTCAGATCGACGGCAAGCGACTGTGGGACAGCCTCATGGAAATGGCCAAGATCGGCGCGACCGAGAAGGGCGGCTGCTGCCGCCTGGCGCTGACCGACCTGGACAGGCAGAGCCGCGACCTGTTCGTGAGTTGGTGCGAGGAGGCGGGCTGTTCCATCAAGATCGACAAGATGGGCAATATCTTCGCGCGGCGCCCCGGCAAGAACAACGATCTGGCGCCGGTGATGTGCGGCAGCCATCTCGATACCCAGCCGACGGGCGGGCGGTTCGACGGCGTGTTCGGGGTGCTTGCGGGGCTGGAGGTCGTGCGCAGCCTGAACGATCTGGGCGTCGAGACCGAGCGGCCGGTCGAGGTCGCCGTCTGGACCAACGAGGAAGGCTCGCGCTTTGCGCCGGCGATGGTGGCGTCGGGCGTGTTCGCCGGGGTCTACGACCTGGAATACGGCCTCACCCGTGCGGATGCCGACGGCAAGACCATGGGCGAGGAATTGCAGCGCATCGGCTATGCCGGCGCCGAGGAAGTCGGCGGCCGCGAGATCCACGCCTTCTTCGAGACCCATATCGAACAGGGCCCGATTCTGGAGGCCGAGGACAAGACCGTCGGCATCGTCACCGACGCGCAGGGCCAGCGCTGGTACGAACTGACATTGACCGGCGTTGAATCCCATGCCGGCCCGACACCGATGGCCATTCGCAAGGACGCGCTTCTCGGCGCGGCGCGGATCGTGGAACTGGTCAATCGCACCGGCCTCGATAATGCGCCGGTCGCCTGCGCCACGGTCGGCATGCTGGAGGTGCACCCCAATTCACGCAACGTCATCCCGGGCAAGGTTTTCGTGGCCATCGATTTCCGCCATCCGGACGATGACGTACTGGCCAGGATGGATGCGACAATGCGAGCCGGCGTCGAAAAAATCGCCAGTGAAATCGGGCTCGAATACGAGCTCGAGCAGATTTTCTATTACAAGCCGGTGCATTTCGACGAGACCTGTGTCGCGGCGGTGCGCGAGGGCGCCGAGGCGTTCGGTTACGAGGCGCGGGAGATTGTCTCGGGCGCCGGCCACGACGCCTGCTACATGGCCAAGGTGGCGCCGACGGCCATGGTATTCGTGCCCTGCGTCGACGGCATCAGCCATAACGAAATCGAGGACGCCAAGCCGGAATGGATCACCGCCGGCGGTAACGTGCTGCTGCGCGCGATTGTAGAGAAAGCCGGCAGCGCAGATTAAGGAACCGCCGACAATGACTCCACCGCCCGCACAGAGCGAAGAACGGCCCGCCACGGAAGCCAAGGCGCGGCGGACGGTCGTGGAGGCTGCCGGGCTTTCGCTGACATTCGAGACGGCGGACAGTCCCGTCCATGCCCTGTCCGAGGTCGATCTGCGGGTCGAGCATGGTGAATTCGTGTCGCTTATCGGGCCGTCGGGTTGCGGCAAGACGACGTTGCTGCGGGTCATCGCCGACCTGGAGCAGCCGACCGCGGGGCGCATCGAGGTAAACGGCGTCTCGCCGCACCAGGCGCGGCTCGACCGAAGCTATGGTTATG